>CALCZO010000329.1 GCA_937903315.1 uncultured Alphaproteobacteria bacterium | reverse complement strand
ATTTTCCCGAGCCGTTATGCCCGAAAATGCCCGTCATGCCGCCCATGGCAAAGGTAGTCGTCACATCCCGCACCGCGACAAGCGGACCGTAGCTCACCGAGAGACCGACAACCGAGAGGATCGGGACAGCGTTCATTGATGTGATCCAAAATACAGCGCGGTCAGGCGCTTGTCCGCCAGCAGGTCACCAACCGATCCTTCAGCGACAATTTTCCCGTTGAACATGAAGATCGCCCGATCGCAGATATCTCGGATGAATCCGATGTTGTGTTCCACGATGCAGACCGCCTTGCCCGCGGCCGCCTCGTCGCGCACGACCTCTTTCATTGTTTCGACGGTGCGCCCCTCGACGCCGGCCATCGGCTCGTCGAGAAGGATGCAACGCCCGTCATTCATCAGGGCACGCGCAAGGCCTACGAGCTTCTGCTGGCCATAGGACAGTCGCGTCGACCGTCCGTCGGCTCGCGTTGCAAGGCCGACGCGAGCCAGAAGCTGCTCGGCGCGTTCCCGTCCCTTGATTTCCGAATCGCGGACATGCCACGGGCGGGACACCATCTCGAGCAGGCGCTCGCCCGGGTAGTCACGATCTGCGATCATCAGGTTATCGACGAGGGACAGACTTTCGAAAAGACGGGGACGCTGCCATGTCCTGGCAAGCCCCAGCCGGGCGCGTTGGTGCGAGGCGAGGCTCTCGACACGCTCTCCGGCAAACAGGATCGTGCCGGCATCTGGCCGGACAAATCCCGTCAGCATATTGAACAGCGTTGTCTTGCCGGCACCGTTCGGTCCGATCAGTGCGACAATCTCACCGGGCATAAGATCGATATCGAGAGCATCGGCGACAACAACGCCGCCGAAATGTTTCGTCAGGCCGCGTGCGCTCAGCATCATTTGACTCCCTTGCGCCCGGAGCCACCAGTGTCGCGCCCCTGCCAGGCATCGAGCCCCCCGCCGGCCTTGCCGCCGAATAGCCCTTCGGGTTTTACAAACAGGAACAGGATGACCAATCCGGTGAACAGCGCGCCCTGCAAAGGAGCCATGACGGCGATCGGCAAATCAAGAAAGCGGATGGCCTCTGGCAGGACGGTGAGGAATATCGCCCCCAGAACGGGCCCGCGCACCGTGGCTGCGCCACCCACCACGACCATCGTCAACAACGTGGCCGAGGAAAAAATGCCATACTGATCTGGCGTGAGAAACAGGAAATAGTGAGCGTAGAGTCCTCCGGCAAGCCCGGCCAAGCCGGAGCCCACTGCAAACAGCGTGACCTTGATGCGGACTGCATCACGCCCAAGAGACGCAAAAACATCTTCGTCATTGCGCATGGCCGTTATCGCCCGACCGTAAGGGCCGGTCACCAGCCAGCGAATCGCAAAAATCGTCACGGCACAGATGCACATCAGGATAACGGCATAGATCATCGATCGCGATGGCGATTCAACCGCCGAAACAATGCCCGACAGGCCGCTGGCCGCGCCGGTTATCTCGACATTGTTGATGATGTGCACGATGCCGAGCTGGAATCCCATGCTGGCGATCACGAGGTAATCGCCCGATACACGCAGCGACGGCAACGACAGCCCGATCGAGGCAATCGCGGCAATCAGGGCCCCGAGAATCATGGCCAGCGGCACAGGAACACCGAGTTTCATCGAGATCAGCGCCGAGGAATAGGCCCCGATGGCATAAAAGACCGGCTGCGCAACACTGACCAGACCGCCATATCCGAGGATCAGGTTGAAGCCACAGGCCAGCAGCACGTTGATCCCGGCAAGAATGGCCAGCGTGAGCAGAAACTCGGTCATGGTGCTTTCTCCGTACTGTCATCCGCAGAGGGAAGATGTCCGGCTTTTCGTGCGGGTCCACGTTTGCTGAACTTGAGCGTCACCCCTTGCGGGAACAGGACGATCACAACGAAAATGAGGATATACAGCAGCAGAATCTGCCATTTCGATGCAATCACGAGGATGCTGAAGGACTGCAACAGCGCCAGAAAGACGCCCGCCACGCCTGCGGCAAAGATGTTGCCAATGCCGCCGATGATCGTCGCGATCACGGCAAAGATCATGAACTGGCTCAGAGGCGTTGCCGGAAAGATCGCTGCCTTGGTACCGATCAGATACATTCCCGCCGACATCAGGATCGCGGCAAGCGCCATGGCGACCAGATAGGCGCGGTCCTTGTTCATGCCGTACATTTCGGCCAGTTCGGGCTGATCCGAGACGGCGATCAGGGCCTTGCCTTCCCGCGTCTTGCGCAGGAACAGCCATAACGCTGCGACAAGCATTACCGTGACCGAAAGAGCGATCAGATCCCAGTCGCTGACGACGACCGGGCCGATGAGACGAACGGGCGCGATGATGGACGGAAAAAGGGTTTTAGGATCCGTGCCGAACGTCAGTTCCGCCACGTAGATCAGAAACTGGGACAGCGCGATCGTGAAAATGAAAAACGTCAGAACCGATGAATTTCGCTGTCGCAGGACACGAAAGCCCCAGTATTCCAGCGCCATTCCTGCCAGAATCGTAACCACGGCACCGAAGATTGCTCCCACAACGGGAGGCAGGCCAAGCCATCGGAAGGCGATAAACATGGCAAAATAGGCGACGACCATCAGGCCGGCCTGTGCAAAATTCCAGATGCGATTGACCTTCAAAACCAAGGCGAAGGCCAAGGCGAAGAGGCAATAGGATGATGAACTCGCAAGGCCGGTCCAGGTCAATTGCGCGGCCAGGTCGAGTGTCAGATCCATTGCCCTTCGCCTTTCCTGTTCAGAGCTTGCCGACGACCTGGAACTTGCCGTCCTTCACTTGCCAGAAATAGGTCGGCGCGTTGACGGTATGGTCGTCATTGAAGGTGATCCGGTTCGTCAGGGGCAGGTCAAAGCTCCTGATCGCAAGCAGTGCCTTCCGCATGTTTTCGCCAGTAACCGGCTGTTTCTGGTCAAGCACGTGTTTGAAGAGCGCCGCCATGATGTAAGGCGCATCGTGAAAATACTGCGTGTAAGGCAGGCCTATCGGTTCGCGCTTGTGGGCCGCCTGCCACCGTTCGAGATATTTCGGCACATTGGCATTATCCTCGGCCGAGGGTGCCATGGCCGTGACGATAATGCCTTCGGCACCTTTGCCAAGCTCCTGAATCATCTTCGGATTGAAGGCGGTCTGGAAACTCGTCACCTGAGTGTTGAGACCGAGCTGCCGCATCTGCGCGACAATCGCCGTGAAATCACTGATCACGCTGTGGATATGAACAATGTCGGGATTGGCTGCGCGTACCTTGAGGACCAGCCCCGTGAAGTCCGATCGCTGCTCTTCATAGGATTCGTTGAGGACGACCTCGCCCCCTGCCGCCTTGAATGCAGCAGTGAAGACCTTGGCCCCTTCGGTGCCGGTTTCGTGGTTCACATAGAGCACCGCCGCCTTGCGCTTGTTCTGTTTTGTGTAAAGCCAGCTTCCGAGTGCCCGCATATCAACATCGGCGAGGGGGAAGGTCGTGTAGACATAGTCTCCGAGATTCTTGATGTCCGGAGAATTCGCGCCAACGCTGAGCATCAGAGCCTTTTCGCGATTGGCGATCGGCGCCACGGCCTTCACAACGTTGCTGAAGGCGGTAATGAACGCTGGCACCTTGTCGACCTGGATGAGGCGGGTGACGACAGCGATGCCGACATCCGGCTTGGCCTGATGATCGACGATGATGGCTTCGAGCTTGCGGCCGTTCACGCCACCGGCTGCGTTGATGTCTTCAACCGCCCAACGCACAGCCTGCATCTGGTCAAGCCCGAAGATGGCGGAAGGCCCGGTCAGTGGGTCAGCGACGCCGAAGCGCAGCGGTTCATTCTGGGCTTCAGCACGCCCGATGACGTAGGGCATGCCCAAAACAAGCGGGGCCGCCAGGATGCTGCGGCGGGAGATTTGAGAAGCAGAGATTCTATTCATGCTGTCCTCCATGCAATCGAAACGCATGATGCGTCACGAATTTCTACGATCTTCACAATCGTCAGGCCGTTGCACGAATAGCAACGCGCTCGATCATCCGTTCATCAACTTTAATGCCGAGCCCTGCACCATCTCGGATGCTCGCTCGTCCACCTGTCAGTACAATCGGATCTTGAACTGTTTCAGCAGCGAGATAGCCATTTGTCAGGCTTAACCCCCAGGAGGGCCGGCCCCATGCGGCCGCAAGGGCAAGCGTCGCGGCATTCGCGATGCTCGTCTCGCCGACTTTTCCGGAAAGGTTGACCTCGCCGCCGAGAGCGGCTGCGAGCCGGCAGGCATCAAGGCAAGCCCGAATCCCGCCCAGTTTCATGATCTTGAACGAGCCGCCCGTGGCTGCCCCAGCCTCGATCAACCGTCGGATATCACCGACCGCATGCAGGGACTCATCCGCCCCCACGGGAATGCGACCCATCTTCGCCACGCGCGCCATGCCGTCATGGTCTTCGCTGGCGACGGGCTGTTCGAGGAAATCGGCCATCGAGGCATCGGCAAGGCGCACGAATGCTGTCGCTTCACGACGCGTCCAGCCGCCGTTTGCATCAGCACAGAGCAGGACAGAGGGACCAAGCGCCCGGCGCAAACGGACCAGTGTGTCTGCTTCGGTTGCAAGATCACCGTTCGCGACCTTGTATTTGATCGCGGTGAACCCCTCGCGGACCTTGTCTTCCGCCTCGGAAACATCACGATCCGGATCGCCATTGCCGACAAGGTGCAGGCACGGAATGTCGCGCGCGCGGGCTCCGCCAAGCAGCCGGTGGAGCGGAATGTCGATTGCACGAGCCGCCGCGTCGTGCGCGGCAACCTCAATGGCGGCCTTCGCGGCAGGATTGCCCACGATGCTGCCAGCGATCACGTCGCACACCGTGCCCAGTTCGCTGACGTCAACACCGAGCAGCGCATCGCCGATGTGGTGTACCGCGGCGACGATGCTTGCGGTCGTCTCGCCCGTCAGGAACGGCGCAACCGAAGCCTCGCCCCAGCCGGCATGCCGTCCCTCTGTCTCGAGGCGGACCAGCACTGTCTCGACGGTTTCGAAGCGAACACCTGCCATCAGCATCGGCTTGCGCAGCGGGAGCGCAAGCGGCAACGGTTCGATGCGCGTGATTTTCATCAGCGCCTCGTCGCTGGCGGCTCGGCGGACGTCGATTTGCCGGCACCGTCTGCCTGCTTCTTCCGGAACGCCTCCTTGATTTCACTTTCGTCGGACCAGTCGATGCCGGCGAGATAGTCATCGACTGTTTTCTTGTTCCTCAGCCTGAACTTGTTGAAATCGGGTTTGCGCTTCTCGACGAAGGCATTCATCCCTTCGAGCGACTCGTCCGACCCCCACACATGGGCCAGCAATTCCATCCCCGCGCGCCACGACGCATAAAGTTCGTCCGACTCACTGTTGAGCGAGCACTTGGTCATGCGGATCGTCTGCCCGCTATGTCCCTTGATCGACTCGCACAGTTCAAGCGTCTTTGCGCGCAGGCTCGCCTTCGGAACGCAATGGTTTGCCAGACCGATCGCAACCGCTTCCTGGGCAGAAAAGCGCCGCGCGCAGAATATCATCTCACGGGCAAGCCGTTCCCCGATGATGCGCGGGATGTACTGTGTCGCCCCGACCGTCGGACACGCGCCAACCTTGGCGCCTGACTGTCCAAAGATCGCATTGTCGGAGGCGACCACGATATCGCACCAGAGCGCGAGTTCATGGCCACCGCCCATGCACCAGCCATTGACCATCGCAAGGACCGGAATCGAAACGCCCCGGATTGCCATGGCGCAATTGAGCATTCGGTCGTTCCAGTGGGTCGCCACAACCCAGTTGAGCCGCATCATCGAAGCGAAGTCGCCACCCGAACAGAACGAATGGTCGCCAGCTCCGGTGATGACAATGCAGGCGATCGAGGCGTCGTCACGGGTCGAGATGACCGCGCGGGTAATCTCATCAAGCGTCAGTTCGCGACACGCGTTGAGGACATGCGGGCGATCGATCGTGATCCATGCAACCTGATCGATGACCTCGTAGACAATGTCCTTGTACGGCGCACCTTGCTTTTCCGCTGCCATGTCGCGTTACTCCTGTTGTCAATTCACGGTATGAGATTGAGGCGCCGGTCATGGCCGGCAGGGCGTCCATTGTGCAGCACATCCCACATCCAATCGGCGATGGCGGGATAGACATCCGCCGCGATTTCTCCGCCGGGATGGAAGACGTCCTCGTAAAGCCACAGCTCCTTCGGACAGGTCAGCCGGTTCATGAAGGCTTCGATGTCCTCAGGGGGGCACAACTCGTCCATGTCACCGCCGACGAGCAGATAGGGGCAGCGCAGGCTTTCGGTTGCGCGGACGAAATTCTCGTCCATCCGGTCGACATAAGCGTCGAACTCGGCCTCATCCTTGATGTTGGCCATGTACATGTGGATGCGTTTGAAATTCGGCTGCGCCTGCTGGAAGATCACATCGCTGGGCCCGACGCACGGCATCTGCCCGGCGACAGCCTTGATGCGCGGGTCCGCAGCGCCGACCTCGACGCCATACCGCGTCCCCATGCTGGTCCCGAACATGCCGATCCTGCTTGGATCCACCTCCGGCAAGCCGACAATGTAGTCAATGACCCTGGAGCCGGCCCGCGCGTAATTTCCAATATCGAGCCACACCTGGTTGATATTGCACTCAGCCTGTCCCGGACCATCCATCGCCACGATATTCATCCCGCGGCGGGTGAACTCATTGTTGAACGGGTTCGGGAAATCTTCCTTGGTGGCGTCCATCCCCGGTGCATAAAGCACCGTCGGCTTGGGCCCCGGCCCCGGCGCGCGATGGATCACGCAGTAGACGTTCTTGCCGTTCTCGAACGGGATGACATGCTCGCTGATCGAGCCGTCCATCAGTTCGATCATCTCGGCATAACAGCGCTGCATGCGCCGATGCGCTTCGATCTTCTTTGGATGCCCATCAACGGGGATCAGATGTTGTGCACGGCCCCAATAGAGGGCAGCCCGGTGGAATTGCTGGCTTGCCGTGACCAGCCGTCCCTGTGACTTGGCCTCATCGGCATAGGCTTCCTGCCGTGTCGCCTGCCGCGCCCATTCGCGTGGGAACGAGCGCCGGCCTTTCACACCATGAAAGACCCGTTCCATGTCGGCGTATTTGAAGCCGCGCTCGAGACGAACGCCCATCATGCCCGGATGGAGAATATCCTCATCATCGGTCAGCTTGATGAAGTTATCAAAGATCCAGTTCTGACCCGCACGGGGAGCCTGTCTGCGCATCTTGGAGCCTTATGAGTCTGTGGCAGGTTGACGGGAAATCGATGGGGCCTGGCCGAGGCCGGCAAACACCCGTTGAAGCTCTTCGACGACCTCGGGATTGGCGAGCGACGTCAGGTCTCCGGTCGGCCGGTGCGTCGCAAGCGAGCGGACCACCCGTCGCATGATCTTCTGATTGCGGGTCTTGGGCAGGTCAGAAACGAAAACGACGTGCCTAGGGCGGAACGGCGCACCGAAGTCGCGCGCCACCACATCCGCCATGCGCCTTGCAAGCGCCGGCCCGGCCTCTCCGATTGCCACGCACACGCAGAGCAAGGCCGAACCGGTCAGATCATCCGGAATGCCGACAACAGCGGCATCGGCAACCAACCCGGTGGCCATCAGGGCCGCTTCAATCTCCGCAGGGCCAACGCGCTTGCCCGCGAGCTTGATGGTGTCGTCCGAGCGACCATGAAGATACCACAGGTCGTCCCGATCGCGCGAGGCGAGATCCCCCTGGAGCCACATGCCGGGGATGACTTGCCAGTACCCTTCGATGTAGCGTCGGGGATCATTCCAGAGTCCGCGCGTCGCGCCGATGGTCGGGCGCCGCATGACCAGTTCCCCGACCTCGCCTACCGGAACCGAAACCCCGGCCGCATCGACGATATCAGCCCCGCTCCCCGGGACCGGGCCCCCGAAGGCGCATGGCTTCAAGGGCTTGTGATGCGTTCCGATCAGGATGGCACCGCCGCATTCCGTGCCGCCGGCGTAGTTCAGAATCGGGACGCGCTTCTGGCAGACACTGTCAAAAAACCAGACCCAGGCCTCGGGCGTCCAGGGCTCGCCACTCGAGATGATCGTGCGCAGCCGCGACAGGTCCGCGCCCTCGAGCGGATTGGCAAGCACTCGCATCATCTGACGAACGGCGGTTGGAACGATGCCAGCCACAGTCACGCCATGACGCGTACACAGACGCCAGATCCGATTGGGCTCCGGCCAATCGGGCGTGCCTTCCGCCAGCACCAGAGTTGCCCCGAGCAGTGTGCAGCCGACCGTGACCTTCGGGCCGACAATCCACCCCATGTCGCTCATCCACAGCAGCCGATCCGAGGCCTGGAGATCGAGGCACAAGCCCATGTCGAGGGCATTCTTGGCCAATATGCCACAATGGGTATGCACTGTGCCCTTGGGCCTGCCCGTGGTGCCTGAGGTATACATCAGCATGGCAGGCGTTTCAGACGGCACCATGTCGGGATCGCGTTCGCGCGGCGGCGGCTCGTCAGCGGTCGACCAGATGACCTCTCGCCCGGTCGCAGTGCGGGTGTCGCCATCGCGATCCAGCACGACCACCGAATGGAGATCGGGCAGATCGGCAATCGCGGCGCGTACCGTTTCAAGCATCGGCAGCGGCTTGCCGCGCCGCGTCGTTGTCGGGCAGGTGACAATCGCTTTGGCAACGGAGTCCGACAGCCGGTCGAATAACGGTTGCGGCCCAAAGCCCGAGAACAGCGGCATGGCGATCGCGCCGATCTCGACGATGGCAAGAAATGTCGCCACGGCCTCCGGCACCATCGGCAGATACAGACCGACAACATCCCCCTTCTCGATACCCCGCGCGCGCAGCAGCGTCGCAAGCCGCGCCGTCTCGGCATCAAGCCGGGCAAAACTCCAGCGGACAATCGCTCCGCCTTCGCCTTCCCAGACAACCGCGTCGCGCTCCCAGATCGGCGAATTGCGATGCCGCCCAAGGCAGTTCGAGACGATGTTCGTGGTGCCGCCTTCGCACCAGACCGGCCATTCAATGCCCCGCGATGTATCGAGGACCTGAGAATAGGGCTGCGCGAAGCGGATTTCGAAAAACCGTATCAAAGCATCCCAGAACCACGCCGGCCTGGCATTCGCCTGTGCACACAGGGCGTCCTGATCCGGAATGGCGTGGCGTCGCAGGAAGGCCGACAGGGTCGTCCTGTCGATCAAATCCTGCGTTGGCTGCCAGACGTAGGTCATTGTCGTCTCTCTGCCCTGGCCTATGGGAGAAGCCATTGTCAGAGGAGACTAGCAGCCTGTCGGGTGCCGGCGGAAAAACTGCTTCGGCATGGGCGCCATGCCGAGAACCTTATGACCGGCGGGGATTCCGGTCAGGGCGCGTAAACCCTGCGGCTCGATGTGACTTCCAGTTCGACCGCGCGTTCGGCTGTAATCTGCCGAACGATTTTTGTGGCGGCAGACATCGTGCGGCGCGTGTTGAAGGCCAGGACGAGATCGCGCGTGATCGGAGGGTCAACGATGGGCAGCGCACCCAACGTGCCATTCAGCACATCCTTGTGAACGAAGCCGTAGGGCACAATCGAAAACGCCAGACCGCGCGTCACCAGTTCCTTGATCAGAACGATGCTGTCGACCTCAATCACATAGTCGAACTTGATATCGAGGCGCGCGGCCCAGGGGTCGACCAATTTGCGAAACCCATCGGCAATGACAAATGGAAACGGAGCAAGGTCCGGAAAATGGATTTCGGTAATGCCGGTGGGCATGCGTTTCGGGCTGCCGACCAGAACCATCTGCTCGCGCACCAATGGCGTGTATTCAATAGCCGAAGCTTCGGTCGGACGGGTCAGGACCGCGAGGTCTATCTTGCCCTGACTGAGCCATTCCTCAAGAAAGATGCTGAGCCCCTCTGTGATGCGAAGCGAAATCTCCGGGAAATTCTGCTGACAATAGTCAATGATCGCAGGCGCCAGAATGCCGGCGACAGATTGTGGCATACCGATCACCACGTGGCCCGCGATGTGCTCTGGTGACCTTTCGACCTGCTCGCGGATTTGATCAACAAGGCCGAGCAGCGACTCTCCCAGCGTTGCCAGCTTTGCGCCGGCCTCGGTGGGCACAACCCCGCGCGTGGTGCGAACAAGCAGCGGGGTCCGGAAGTGATATTCGAGGGCATGAATGTGCCGGCTCAGCGCGGGCTGCGCCATGTTGAGTGCGCGCGCTGCCTTCGTGACACTCTTGAGTTTGACGACCTGAATAAAATACCGAATTTGCCGAAGTTCCACCTGCACACCTCCAGCGCCAGTTATCCTGATCACGCCAAAGAGACGACAGAACACCGCGAGAGTCGAGCGTCAGCTCAGATCGTGTAATATCC
>CALCZO010000328.1 GCA_937903315.1 uncultured Alphaproteobacteria bacterium | reverse complement strand
TGGCCGGTCGCCAGAACATCGGCGCCAAGATCGCGCGCAACGTCCAGCAGATCGCGGAATTTGACCGTGCGGTTGCATTCCACGCACGGCACCGGCGTCTCTCCGGCAGCATAACTGGCGGCGAACGCATCGATCACCGCCTCGCGGAACCGGCTTTCGTAATCGAGCACATAATGGGGAATGCCGATGGCCTCGGCCACGCGCCGTGCATCGTCGATATCCTGCCCGGCGCAGCACGCCCCCTTGCGATGGGTCGCCGCGCCATGATCGTAGAGCTGGAGCGTGATTCCGATGACGTCATAGCCCTCGCGCCTGAGCATCGCCGCCACGACAGAGGAATCGACGCCGCCGGACATGGCAACGACCACCCGCGTGTCGGCGGGCGACTTGGCCAGATCAAGCGAGTTGAGCGCAAGGGGCGTCACGGTTATCCGGGCAAGGTACGAGGAACCGGCTCTGCATAAGCATTTTTTGACAGGTTTTGCCAGTCTCGGCGCGATCCGGCCCGGCAGAAACTGCGCGGCCGGTCGGCAGAAGCTGCCGACAGAGGCGTTCGTCGAACCTTATGACGACAATACGTATCTGTTTTCATTGACATTTTTTGCCACACCTTTGGCCTCGAAATTGCGGGCATGCTTCAGCATAATGTCATAGCCCCAGTGTGATCATGCCCGCCGAATTGCCGCTGCCCCCACCCTCCCCGCGCCCACACACGTCCCATCGTACGGCGCCCGCCCAGGGCCATCCGCGCCGCGCGGATGATCGCGGACCGGACACCGACGGGTCATTTGCCGAACACATCAGGCGCGCCGCGCCGCCTGAAACCGGCTCCGAGACACGGCCGGTTCCGCGTCGGACCCGCTCCGCCAGCCCCGACAGCCCACCCGCCACCGAAGCGGGCGCTCCGAACGGCACGGCACAGGAGACCGGTCCCATTCCGGCCAATGCCATGAAGGCCTGCCTGTCCTGTCAGCCCTCTGGCCCGCCGGCCGAAGCCGCAGACGGCACCCCTGGTCAGGGAACAGATCAGCCGGGACTGTCCCGCGTGTTCGACGACAGCCAGCCCGAGCCTGCCTCCGTTGCATCCGCCCCTGCCCCAGTCGTGGCCATGGCCGCAGCGCAGGCCGCAGAGCAGGACCCGGTGCCTGCCGAGGCGCGCGCCGTGCGGGCGGCGTCCGTTGCGGGCACCGCAACCGGGCCGGAGCCAGCAGTCGAGCCATCCCCCATGGTCACGCAGGCCGGGCCAACCGCCCCCTCCGCAGCGCCGGGCGATGCAGTGCCGCCGCCCGAGGCCACGCCGGGCGATGCACTGTCTGGCAAGGACCCATCACCGCGCATCGTGGCACAACCCACCGAACCGTCCCGCGCTGGTGATCCGGCCGCCCCTGATGCAGCACCGGCACCATCGCCGCCTGCCGTCTCAGCGGTCACGGCACGCTCTGCCGAACCGATGCTCGCGTTGCCGGACGCAAAACCCATCAGCGCCCCTCCGGCGGTCGTGGTCAGCGATCTGCCCGTTGCCATCGCCACCCTTGCCCGGCAGGGCGAACGGACCTTCGAGATCAGACTAGACCCGGCCGAACTCGGCAAGATCGATGTCAGCCTGACCATCGACCGCGACGGCGCGATCCGCACCCACATCGTCGTGGAGCGACCGGAGACCGTCCAGCTGCTGCGCAATGATACCCAGCGGCTGGAACAGGCGTTGGGCGAGAGCGGCCTGCGCACCGACCCGGGCGGCATCGGCATCAGCCTGCGCAACGGCTCGGGCCAGAACCAGCAGCAGGGCCAGAATTCCGGTGACACGCGACAGCCCGGAGCATGGCCGGGACAGCCCCAGCAGGAACCATCGATGCAGCCATTGCCCTACCGTCGCGCGCTCGGCATGACGCAGCGCCTCGATCTCGTGCTCTAGGACCGACCGCCATGGCCACAACGGCACTTTCCGCAACCGGCAGCGCGACATCCGCCGCAGGCGCGACCACCACCACCCAGGGCACGCTGGCGCAGAATTTCGAGACCTTTCTCGGCCTGCTCACCACGCAGCTGAAGAACCAGTCCCCGCTCGATCCGCTCGATACCAACCAGTTCACCCAGCAGCTCGTCCAGTTTGCCTCGGTTGAACAGCAGCTGAAATCCAACGACACGTTGACCGCGCTGCTGACTGCCACAAAGGCCAGCACGGCAACTGGCGCGCTCGGCTTCGTCGGCGCCCGCGTCACCGCCTCGGGCGATACCGCCCGGCTCAGCGGCGGCAAGGCCAATTGGAACCTCCAACTACCGCGCAGCGCCACCGCCGCCGCGATCACCATCACCGACAAGACCGGCGCGACGGTGTTTTCCGAGACCCGCCCGCTTGGTGCGGGCAGCCAGTCCTATGCCTGGAACGGGCGCACGACATCGGGCGTGATCGCTCCGGATGGTGAATACACTCTTACCATTCAGGCCCGCGATGCGGCGGGCGGAACGGTCGCCGTCGCCACCGAGATCGAAGGAACGGTCGAAAGCGTCGATATCACCGGTCAGGAGCCGGTTCTGACCGTCGGGAGCCTTACAATTCCGGTAAGTAAGGTTAAGACAATCACAAGATGACTAGCCGGAAATTTTGCAGTGATTGCCGCGATTTAGCCAATTTTTAAACGTCGCGTGCCTATCGTTTGGCTGTGAGTTGCGTAGTTCCCGAGTGAGCGTATCCATGACCGAACATTTCCGCCCGCGTGCAAAGTACGTCATCGGCCCTGATGGCAGCCCTTTGACCATCGCGGACCTCCCGCCTTGCAATACCCGCCGATGGGTTATCCGCCGCAAGGCGGAGGTCGTCGCCGCGGTTCGCGGGGGGCTCCTGTCGCTGGACGAAGCGTGCAGCCGTTATACCTTGACGGTCGAGGAATTCCTGTCCTGGCAGCAATCGATCGACGATCACGGTCTTGCCGGTCTGCGCACCACGCGCATCCAGCACTACCGGGCCTGATCGGGCAGCTCTCCGCGTTCCGCTGTCACCGGAACGGACGCTGACCCCTTCATGGAACGCCGCCGTGCAAACGGCGAGCGGTCAGACGTGTTTGGAGCATCCGCCTGCGCGCGGCTCCGGGCTAGGCCACAGTCATGCGCCGGGCCAGATCATAGGCTGTCGCCAGACTGCCCGCCCCTGCAATTCCCCTGCCTGCAATATCGAAGGCCGTGCCATGATCGACGCTGGTGCGGATGATCGGCAGACCGACGGTGATGTTCACCCCCCCGTCGATACCGAGATACTTGACCGGGATCAGTCCCTGATCGTGATACTGCGCCACCACCACATCGAATTCGCCTTCGCGAGCCCGCATGAACACCGTATCGGGCGCATACGGGCCTGACACGTCAAACCCCCGCGCCTGCATCGCCCGGATGGCGGGGCCGATGATCTCGATCTCTTCACGACCGAACAGCCCTCCTTCGCCGGCATGGGGGTTAAGCCCCGCCACCGCGATCCGCGGCCGGGCGATGCCGAAAGCCCGCGTACCGCGATCGGCCAGCGCGATTGTGCGCGACACGCTCTCGACGGTCACCAGATCGAGCGCGGTGCGCAGCGGCACGTGGATCGACACCAGCACCACGCGCAGCCGGCTGTCGGCGAGCATCATGCCGAAATCGTCCGTACCGGTCCGTTCAGCGAGGATTTCGGTATGCCCCGGCTGGCGGATGCCGGCCGCGGCCAGCGCCTCCTTGTGGATCGGCGCGGTCACCACACCGGCCACCCGACCGGCGAGCGCCAGATCGGTGGCACACACGATCGCGTCATAGGCCGCCCGTCCGGCGCGCGCATCGACCACGCCGTAGGGCAGGTCCGACGGCAGGGCCGAAACCCCGAGCACCGGCACGGCTGGCCCTGCCAGCCCGGCCAGCGCCTCCGGCCCCGCCACCTCGACAACCGGTGGTGCGGCGCCGATCAGCGCAACCGCACGCCGCATTGCAGCCGGATCGCCAACCACCAGCGCGCGCTCGTCCGGGCGTTCGGCAAAGAAACGGGCGATGATTTCCGGTCCGATTCCGGCCGCGTCGCCCATCGTGATTGCAATCGGCAATTGCATGACGCTCTCCAATCCGGCGATATTTTCAACTCTTGCGTGCATTCATTAACCCTTCGGTAACGATCACACCGGCAAAAATTGCCCAGTCAGTCCCGCATCGTCCTTGCGGCATTCCGGTTAGAAAAGCGAGCCTTCCCTTGCAGCCGATTCTCGATCTTCTGAGCCGACTGGGACCGCAGCGCCTCGCCGCCATGGGGGCCGTGGCCCTCAGCCTTGTCGGGTTTTTCGCCTTCATCGTCCTGAAAATGACCCAGCCGGTGATGGTGCCGCTGTTCAGCGATCTTGCGGCCGGCGATTCCGCCTCGATCATGCGCGAGCTTGAGGCTCGCGGCATCAAGCCCGAGATCAGGAACGACGGCGCGACCATTCTGGTCCCGCGCGAGTCCGTCGCCCGCGCCCGGATGGAACTCGCTGCCAAGGGCCTGCCGGGCGGGGCGGGTGTCGGCTACGAGATTTTCGACAAGGGCGATTCGTTCTCGTCCACGGCCTTCGTCCAGTCGATCAATCAGGCCCGCGCGCTGGAAGGCGAACTGGCCCGCTCGATCCGCTCCCTCGCCCGGGTCGAGGCGGCGCGAGTCCATCTGTCGATCCCCGAACGCAAGCTGTTCCAGAAGGACAGGCCGGAGCCGCGCGCCTCGATCGTGCTCAAGGTGCGCGGCGAACTCGAACCGTCGCAGGTCCGCGCCATCCGGCACCTCGTCGCCACGGCGGTCGATGGTCTGAAACCCGCGCGCGTCTCGCTGATCGACGAAGCCGGCCGACTTCTCGCGGACGGTGCGGGCGAGGACAACGACATCACCGCCCTGACCGCCGACCGCCAGCAGGCGCACGAGCGCCGGCTGAAGGGGCAGGTCGAGGACATCGTCGCCTCGGTCGTCGGGCGCGGTCGCGCCCGGGTTCAGGTCACCGCCGATCTTGACCTCAACCGCATCCAGACCACCGCCGAGACCTTCGATCCCGAAAGCCGCGTCGTCCGCTCGACCCAGACGCGCAACGAGGCCAATACCTCGTCCGAGGGCGGCGCGGGACAGGTCACGGTCGGCTCCGAGGTGCCCGGCGCCAAGGACGACGCCAAGCAGGGCGGCACCCGTGAACAGGGCCAGAAGAACGAGGAAACGGTCAATTACGAGATTTCCCGCACCACCCGCACCGAAGTCACCGAAGCAGGCCGACTGAAGCGCCTGTCGGTCGCGGTGCTTGTCGACGGGCTGTACGCCACGGGCGCTGACGGGGCGATGGCCTACACCCCGCGCTCCGCCGAGGAACTGGAGCGCATCGCCACGCTCGTCCGGCTCGGCATCGGCTTCGACAAGGCCCGCGGCGATCAGGTCGAGGTCGTCAACCTGCGCTTTGCCGAACCGCCCGCCGTGCCGGACCTGAAAGAGCCGACGCTGGTCGAGCGCTACCTCACCTTCAGCCAGCAGGACATCATCCGCGCCGCCGAGATCGGTGTGCTGATGATCATGCTGCTGATCGTGGTGCTGTTCGTCGTCCGCCCGCTGATGCGCCAGATGCTGGCGCCGCCGCCTGAGACAGCCGGGAGCCTTGCGCAGGCGGAAGCGGCGAGTGCGTCCGCCCCCGGCACCACGCCGGCTGGAACCCCTGGACCCGCCACGCCGCTCGCCATCGAGAACCTCGGTACCCGCATCGCCAGCCAGCCGCAGGATGCGGCGGCGATCCTCAGGACCTGGATGAAGACCGCAGCATGAAACCGTCCCATTCCCTCAAGCCCGCCAGCGGCATCGACCGCGCCGCCCTCGTCCTGCTCGCGCTCGGGGAGTCGCACGGCGCACCGATCTGGAAGGAACTGAGCGACGAGGAGGCCGCCGCCCTGTCGAAGGCCATGGCCCGGCTGGGATCGGTCGACCGCACCTTCGTTGATGCCGCACTCGACCTGTTCGAAGGCGAATTGTCCGCCGCCTCCGGCCTTGCCGGCACAATGAAGACCGCCGAAGCGCTGGTCAGCACGGTGCTGCCGCAGGAGCGTGCCGCACCGATCCTCGAACGGCTGCGCGCACCCGAGACCATCGCGGTCTGGGATCGCCTCGCCGCCCTGTCCGATCAGGTGCTGGCCGATTACCTTGCCGGTGAACACGCCCAGACGGTGGCCGTCATCCTGTCGCGGCTGGCGGCTCAGCAGTCGGCCGCTGTGCTGGCACGGCTCGAACCGGAGTTTGCACTCGACTGCCTCGAACGGATGACCGCGATCGACAGTGTCGATCCGGCGGTTCTTTCCGCCATCGAAACGACGCTCGAAACCCACCTTGTCGCCCCCAACACCGGCCCGGCGAGAACCGATCCATCCGAACGGATCGCCGATATCTTCAACGTCATCGACAAGCGCGCCGCTGAAACACTGCTCGAACGCTGGCGCGGCAATGATGCCGAGACCGCCGACAAGGTGCGCTCGCTGATGTTCACCTTCGATGATTTCATCCGCCTCAGCCCGGCCGTTCTCCAGACCCTGATGCGCGACCTCGACAAGGACCTTCTGGCGCTGGCGCTCAAGGGCGCGAACGAGGAATTGCGCCGCTTCTTCCTCGACCAGATGTCGATGCGCGCCGCCCGGATGCTCGAAGACCAGATGATGACATCGGGCCGCGTCCGCCTGCGCGATGTGCAGGGCGCACAGGCCAAGGTCGTCGCCGTCGCCCGCCAGATGGAAGCGCGGGGCGAACTGTCGCTCAGGATTGCCGCCGATGATGCCGAGGAGATGGTAGAGTGAGCCAGCACGCCCGTTTTGCCTTCGACAACGATTTTTCCGGCGACAGTTCCGGCCATGACCGCATCGTGATGACGCGCGCCGCATGGGAGGCCGAGCGCGCGATGCTGGAGAGCGAGGCCTACACCCGCGGCGTCGCCGCCGGCGCCGGGCAGGAGGCCGCATCGACGGCGGGCCTGCTCGCCGCGGCGCTGGAGGAAACCTGCCGCCAGATCGCGGATCAGACCGGCTGGCTCGCCGAGCAGCAGCGGCTGGCCAATGCCGATGCTGTCAGGATTGCCCATGCGCTGGCCCGCAAGCTGGCCTGCCGGATCGAGGCCGAGGACCCGTTCGGCGGCATCGAGGATGCGTTCGGCGCGCTGCTCATCGATCTGGCGCAGGAGCGCAAGGTCGCCGTCGCGCTGGCCCCGTCGCTGGTCGCCATGGCCGAGGAGCGGCTGGCGCGCCTGTGCCGTGCCCGGCTGGCCGGGCTCGACCTGACCATTCTGCCCGATCCCGCGCTCGCCCCCGGCGCCTGCCGAATCGAGTGGTCCGGCGGCGGACTGATCCGCGATCCCGCCGCCATCGCCGCCGCTCTTGACGATCTCGTCGCCCGTACCCTGCCCTCGCCTCACGCGGAGACCGCGCCATGACCACACCCGCCCAGCTGCCGCCCGGCGTCACAACCGACCGCCGCGCCACCACCGCCGACGATCTGCTTCGTGTCAACGACCTGCCGGTCCGCGTCACCGCCGTCGTCGGCCGGGCCGAGATCGATATTGCAGCCCTGCTGAAACTTGAACCGGGCAGCGTCGTCGAACTCGACCGCAAGCTCGGCGAACCGGTCGACATCCTCGTCAACGACCGCATCGTCGCCCGCGGCGAGATCGTCATGATCGACGACCGGCTGGGTGTGACCATGACCGAAATCGTTGCCCCGGAATAACAGGAGAGCCTCATGCGTCTGCTCATCGTCGGCCCCCTGCGAGGCGAACTGATCACTGCGGCCCGGATCGCGCGCGAGCGCGGCGCGGAAATCGCACAGGTTGACAGTCCGGCGGCAGCCATTGCCCATCTGCGCGCCGGTCGCGGCGCGGATCTCGTCTTTGCCGATATCGGCATCGACATCCGCGCCCTCGTCGATGGTCTCGCTGCCGAGCGGATCGCCGTGCCCGTCGTCGCCTGCGGCACCGGCAACGACCGCCGCGCTGCCGTCGCCGCCATCCATGCCGGCGCGCGCGAATACATTCCCCTGCCGCCCGATCCCGACCTGATCGCCGCCGTGCTCGAGGCGGTCGCGCAGGATCATCACGATCTGATCGTCCGCGACGAGGCCATGGCGCGGCTGGTCAAGCTCGCCCGGCAGGTTGCCGGGTCGGACGCCTCGGTGCTGATCACCGGCGAGACCGGTGTCGGCAAGGAGGTGATGGCCCGCTATCTGCACGACCAGTCACGGCGGGCGAAAAAGCAGTTCGTCTCGGTCAACTGCGCCGCCATCCCCGAAAACCTGCTCGAAAGCGAGCTGTTCGGGCATGAAAAGGGGGCTTTCACCGGTGCCGTCGCCCGGCGGATCGGCAAGTTCGAGGAAGCGTCGGGCGGCACGCTGCTGCTCGATGAAATCTCGGAAATGGACCTGCGCCTTCAGGCCAAACTGCTGCGCGCCCTGCAGGAACGTGTCATCGATCGCGTCGGCGGCACCCGGCCGGTGCCGGTCGACATCCGCGTGCTGGCCACCTCAAACCGAAACCTGATGGACGCGGCAAAGGCCGGCACGTTCCGCGAGGACCTGCTCTACCGCCTCAATGTGGTGACGCTGCGCATCCCGCCCTTGCGCGAGCGGACCGCCGACATTCTCGAACTGGCCGGCCACTTCGCCCGCCGCTATGCCGCCGCCAACGGCCTGCCGGAGCGGCCGCTGTCGATTGCCGCCAAGAAGGCGCTGCTCGCCGCCCCGTGGCGCGGCAACGTCCGCGAACTGGAAAACACCCTGCATCGCGCCGTGATCATGGCCAGCGGCAGCGAGATCGATGCCGATGTCATCCTCACGCCCGAAGGCCTCTCGCCCGGCTCGTCCGCTGCCGACCGCGCCGCCGAGCGGGCCGATCTGGCCACGCGCGCGCTGGTTGGCCGCACGGTGTCCGATGTCGAGCAGAACCTGATCCTCGACACGCTCGATCATTGCCTCGGCAACCGCACCCATGCCGCCCGCATTCTCGGCATCTCGATCCGCACGCTGCGCAACAAGCTCAACGAATATGAAGCCGCCGGCTTTCCGGTCCCCGAGCCGGGCACAGCCCGCATTGTCACAGCCTGACGGAATCAATCCATGAGCGACCCAACGGTTCCCGCGCTGCGCGCGCCTGCAACGACCTCCGGCCTTGGCGCGCTCGGTGCCTTGCTCCGGCGCGGCGATCTGGCGCTGGCCGTCGGCGTCCTGACCATTCTGGTGGTCATGATCGTACCGCTGCCGCCGGTCCTGCTCGATCTCCTGCTCGCCATCTCGATCATCTTTTCAGTGCTGATCCTGATGACGGCCCTGTTCATTCAGGGGCCGCTGGAATTTACCTCGTTCCCCGCCGTGCTGCTGATCGCCACGATGCTGCGGCTGGCGCTCAATCTGGCCTCCACCCGCCTCATCCTTGCCAATGGACATACCGGCGGCGGGGCGGCGGGCCATGTCATCGAAGCCTTCGGCTCGTTCGTCATCGGCGGCAATTTCGCCATCGGCATCATCGTCTTCATCATTCTGGTCATCGTCAATTTCGTCGTCATCACCAAGGGTTCGACCCGCATCGCCGAGGTTGCGGCGCGGTTCACGCTCGACGCCATGCCCGGCAAGCAGATGGCGATCGATGCCGACCTGTCCGCCGGGATGATCACTCAGGACGTCGCCCGCGCGCGCCGCAAGGCGCTGGAAGATGAAAGCGCCTTCTTCGGCGCCATGGACGGCGCGTCGAAATTCGTCCGCGGCGATGCGGTCGCCGGCATCCTGATCACGGTCATCAATGTGCTCGGCGGCATCGCCATCGGCGTGCTGCAACAGGGCGTTTCGTTCGGCGACGCCGCCCGGACCTATACGCTGCTGACGGTTGGCGATGGTCTGGTCAGCCAGATCCCGGCGCTGATCGTCTCGACCGCTGCCGGCCTGCTCGTCTCCAAGGCCGGGGTCACAGGCTCCGCCGACAAGGCGCTGATGAGCCAGCTGACCTTCTACCCCAAGGCGCTGGGCATGTCGGCCGGCGTCATGCTGGTGATTGCCGCCCTGCCCGGCATGCCGGCCCTGCCGTTCCTTGCGCTCGCCGGCGGCGCGGCCTTTCTGGCCCGCAGGACCGACAACGCCCAGCGCCGGGCCGATGACAAGGTCACCATCGCCGAGGACGCACGCACCGCCGCTGCGGCCGAAGAACCGGCAAGCGCGGCGCTGAAGATGGACGATATCCGCATCGAGATCGGCTACGCCCTGCTGCCGCTCGCCAAGGGGCCGAACGGCGAGGACGCCCTGTCCGAACAGATCAAGGCGCTGCGCCGCTCGCTCGCCGCCGATCACGGCTTCCTGCTGCCGTCGGTGCGTCTGGTCGACAACGTCCAGCTTGAGGCCAACCGCTACATCATCCGGATCAAGGAAGTCGACGCCGGTCAGGGCCTCGTCTTCCCGGGTCAGTTCATGGCGATGGACCCGACCGGCGCGCCCGTCGGCCTGCCGGGCCAGACGATGCTGGAGCCGGCCTTCGGCATGGCCGTGACGTGGATCGATGCCGGCCTGCGCGAGGAGGCGCAGATGCGCGGCTATACCGTGGTCGATGCCGGATCGGTGGTGACGACCCACCTGACCGAAGTGATCCGCGCCAACATGCCGGACCTGCTCAGCTATGGCGAAACCCAGAAGCTGCTGCGCGAACTGCCGAAGGATCACGCCGATCTGGTCAAGGACATCGTGCCCGCATCGATCACCGCCACCGGGATCCAGCGCGTGCTCCAGACCCTGCTGGCCGAGCGGGTCTCGATCCGCGACCTGCCGGCGATTGTCGAGGCGATTGCCGAGGTCGCCGGCGCGATGCGCGATCCACGGCTGATCGCCGAGCATGTCCGCGCCCGTCTCGCCCGCCAGCTCTGCGCCCAGCATCTGGGACAGGACGGCCAGCTCGCGATCCTGCCGCTGTCACCGCACTGGGAAGATGCCTTTGCAACCTCGCTCGTCGGCGACGGGGAAATCCGCCAGCTGGCGATGGCCCCCTCGCGCCTGCACGAGTTCATGCAGAGCCTGAAGCAGCGCTACGAGGAAGCGGCCCAGACCGGCGACATGCCGGTGCTGGTCACCAGCGCCGCGATCCGGCCCTATGTCCGCATGGTGCTTGAACGGTTCCGCCCGCAGACGGTGGTGTTCAGCCAGTCCGACATCCACGCCGGCGCCCGGCTGCGCACCCTGCCGCTGCTCTAGGCTAGGGGTCCTTGCCGGGCTTGTCGTCGTGCTGATGCTGGATCGTCTCGACGATCCGCTTTTCCTCGAACAGCAGAATGATCGGGATCGACAGCGCCAGCGGGATGATCAGATAGAACAGCCGCCAGACGAGCAGCGCGGCAAACACCGCCGAGGCCGGGATCGTCGGCATCACCGCGATGAACACCGCCTCCATGACGCCGACGCCGCCCGGCACCTGCGCCAGCAGACCGGCGGAGAACGACAGCAGGAACGCGCCCAGCACCACGAAGAACCCCGGATTGCCGGCGTCGGGCAATGCGAAATAGATGATTCCCGCCGCCCCGATCAGTTCCAGCGGCGCGGCGATCAACTGCCGCCACACCACCTCGAGCCGCGGATACTCGAGCGAGAACCCGCGGATCACAAGCGGACGGAACTGCATCCACGAACCCAGGACATACAGCGCGCACAGGGCGAGGATCACCCCGCCGATCGCACGGATCGCCATCATCGACAATCCGGCCAGCGGCGTCCCCTTGAGCAGCGGCTCAAGGATATGCGGCTCGCCCACCAGCACCAGCCCGGTCAGGATCAGCGTGCCATAGGCAAAGGTGAACGAGCA
>CALCZO010000327.1 GCA_937903315.1 uncultured Alphaproteobacteria bacterium | reverse complement strand
TCCTCGCCGCCCATGCGGGCCACGGTGTCCTTGTCGCCGCGAAGGCCGGTGCGGGCGACATGGGCCACCCTGATGATCGCAGCATCGCCGGCAGCATGGCCGTAGGTGTCGTTGATGCCCTTGAAGTGATCGATGTCGAGCACGATCATCGTGCAGTTCATCCCGTTCGCCTGTGCCTCGGCAAGCGTGGCCGTGGCCCGCATGTGCATGGCGCGGCGGTTGGCAATGCCGGTCATCGAATCCTGATGGGCAAGCACCCAGAGTTCTTCCTCGACCTTGATGCGCCGGGTCATCTCCTCTTCCAGCTTGCGCCGCTGTTCCTCCAGCTTGAGATTGAGCAGTTTGAGTTCGGTGATGTCGGTGTAGCTGACCACCAGCCCGTCGTTGAGCGGGGCGGAGACGATGCGAAACCAGCGCGCCGCACGGTTGATGATGTAGCGGCTTTCGAAGGCGCAGCAGTGCCGGCTCTCGACCACCTCGACATGCCGTTCCCATGCGCCATCCTTCTTCACGCAGGGGATCAGTTCGAGAATGGTGCGGCTGGCGATTGCGTCCCGGTCGATCTGGAGAAACTCGGCCATGGTCGAGTTGACGGCGATGACTTCGAAATCGATGACGGCGCGCGCGCGGTCGCGGATCGCGCGGACCGCGAGGATGCCGTCGGCCGCGGCATCGAGAATGTCGCGCAGCAATTCGTCGGTGTATTCCTGCGGCCGGTTGATGGTGACGACCACCGGGCGGCCGGAACTGTCCTGAAACGGCAGGTGCAGACGGCCCCACAGATGGACCGAGCCGTTCTCGGCGGCACGGTCGAGCGTGTAGACCGGGGCGCGGGCGGACAGGGCACGGGCAAAGCCCTGCCGGGCCTGAGCGCCGCTGCGCGGCGACTGGTGTGCCGTCGACTTGCCGGAAAAGTTGCAGCCGTTGACCGCAAACACGGCCCGCCCATAGAACAGGTAGTCGAATTCGCCCTCGGCGGTGGGTTCAACCACGGTCAGGTCGTCGCCGACCGAACTCATCACCTCGCCGTCGAGCATTCGGATATGCGGCAACTGGCCCGAAGCGCTCTCCTCGCGATAGCGTTCGAGCAGCTTGCGGTCCTGCGGCAGGCTCACCTTGTCGTCAAAGTCGGCGAGGTCCACTCTGGCAACCTTTTGCGGGCGTTTGTCCATACAAAGTAGCGCAAAAGGCCTTTACAAAAGGTTGTGTATTTCTAAAATACAATCATAAGTTATAACATCTGCGTGTTGTGCCGGCATCACAATCGTGCGGCCTTGCGCCAAAAGTGTCACCGGCTCGGCTTGACGCCCGGTCGGGAGCAGCCTACGGTGACATCCGAACTGGAGAGGTCGATGACCACGGTCAATCTTATCGTATGCCATGCGCCGGAGGTGGGACGGGTCTGACCCGATATCCCCTGAACCGGCGCGTAACCCACAGGTCCCGAAAGGGGCCTTTTTCTTTGCCTTTTTCCGCAAATACCGCCAATGAGCCGAGACGAGTTGAGGAGAGAGTGATGAGCGAGATCATGACCGGGGCGGAAATGGTGATCCGGGCCCTGCAGGATCAGGGTGTGGAGCACATCTTCGGTTATCCGGGTGGGGCGGTGCTGCCGATCTACGACGCCATTTTCCAGCAGGACAAGGTCGAGCATATCCTCGTCCGCCATGAGCAGGGCGCGGTGCATGCGGCGGAAGGATATGCGCGCTCGTCCGGCAAGGTCGGCTGCGTGCTGGTGACCTCCGGCCCCGGCGCGACCAACGCGGTCACCGGCCTGACCGACGCCTTGCTCGATTCGATCCCGATCGTCTGCTTTACCGGTCAGGTGCCGACCTATCTGATCGGCTCGGACGCGTTCCAGGAATGCGATACCGTCGGCATCACGCGCCATTGCACCAAGCACAATTACCTTGTCAAACGGGTCGAGGATCTGCCGCGCATCATCCACGAGGCGTTCTATGTCGCCTCCAATGGCCGGCCCGGCCCGGTGGTGATCGACATCCCGAAGGATGTGCAGTTCGCCAAGGGCAGATACGAGCGGCCGACCAATTCCGAGCACAAGACCTATCGGCCGCGGGTCGACGGCGATGTCGCGCAGATCGAACGCGCCATCGAACTGATGACGAAGGCCAAGAAGCCGATCTTCTATACCGGCGGCGGCGTCATCAATGCCGGGCCGGCAGCCAGCGCCTCCCTGCGGCAGCTGGTGCGGGCCACCGGCTATCCCATCACCTCGACTCTGATGGGGCTGGGCGCCTACCCGGCCTCCGATCCGCAGTGGCTCGGCATGCTGGGCATGCACGGCACCTACGAAGCCAACATGGCGATGCACGACTGCGACGTGATGATCTGTGTCGGCGCGCGGTTCGATGACCGGATCACCGGGCGGCTCGATGCGTTTTCACCCAAATCGAAGAAGATCCACATCGATATCGACCCGTCCTCGATCAACAAGACCGTCAAGGTCGATGTCCCGATCATCGGCGACGCCGGGCGCGTGCTCAGCGAGATGATGCGGCTGTGGACCGAGAAGAAGCCGAAGCTGGAAACCGAGGCCCACAAGGCCTGGTGGGGTCAGATCTCGACCTGGAGGGCGCGCAACTGCCTCGCCTACAAGCGCTCGGAAACCGAGATCAAACCGCAGTATGCAGTCGAGCGGCTGTATGCGCTGACCAAGAACCGCGACACCTACATCACCACCGAGGTCGGCCAGCATCAGATGTGGGCGGCGCAGTTCCTGCACTTCGAGCAGCCGAACCGCTGGATGTCATCGGGCGGGCTGGGCACCATGGGCTATGGCCTGCCAGCGGCGGTCGGCGTGCAGAAGGCACATCCCCAGTCGCTGGTCGTCTGCGTCGCCGGCGAGGCGAGCGTGCTGATGAACATGCAGGAAATGTCGACCGCCGCGCAGTACCGGCTGCCGATCAAGATCTTCATCCTCAACAACGAATATATGGGCATGGTGCGCCAGTGGCAGGAACTGCTGCACGGCGGGCGCTATTCCAACTCGTATTCCGAGGCGCTGCCCGATTTCGTCAAGCTGGCGGAGGCCTATCACGCCAAGGGCATCCGCTGTTCCGACCCCAGCGAACTGGACGCGAAGATCCAGGAAATGATCGACTATCCCGGTCCGGTGCTCTTCGATTGCCTTGTTACCAAGCAAGAGAACTGCTTCCCGATGATTCCGTCGGGCAAGGCCCATAACGAGATGATCCTGCCCGATTTTTCCGGCGATACCGGCGAGATCATCGACGCCAAGGGCAAGCAGCTCGTCTGACGGCGGGCGAGGGGCGGGGCAAAGCGATGGCACAGCCGTTGTTCGATCTGGCGGAGCTTGAGGCGGTGCGCGGGCTGGTGGGCCGGCATGTGCCGCCGACGCCGCAGCACCGCTGGCCGCTGCTGAGCCGCCGGCTCGGGGCGGAGGTGATCGTCAAGCACGAGAACCACACGCCGACCGGCGCCTTCAAGGTGCGCGGCGGCATCGTGCACCTCACCCGCCTCCGCCATGCCATGCCCGAGTGTCCCGGCGTCATCTCGGCGACGCGCGGCAACCATGGCCAAAGTCTGGCGCTGGCCGGGCAGATCACCGGAACGCCGGTGACGATCGTGGTTCCGAGAGGCAATTCTGCCGAGAAGAACGCCGCGATGCGGGCTTTCGGGGCCGAACTGGTCGAGTTCGGCGAGGACTTCGAGGCGGCGCGCGGCGAGGCGGGCCGGCTGGCGGCGGCGCGCGGGCTGACGATGGTGCCCTCGTTCCATCGTGACCTTGTGCTTGGGGTGGCGACCTACAGCCTCGAGCTCCTGCGTGCCCACCCTGATCTCGATGTGCTCTATGTGCCGATCGGCATGGGGTCGGGCATCTGTGGCGCGATCACGGTGCGTGACCTTCTCGGGCTGAAAACCGAGATTGTCGGCGTGCAGTCGGAAGCGGCGCCGTCCTATGCGCTGTCGCTGGCGGCCGGGCGGGCGGTGAGCACCGACACGGCGGCGACGCTGGCCGACGGCATGGCGACGCGGGTGCCCGACGAGACGGCCCTCGCCATCATCGCCGGCGGCGTGTCGGGCATCGTCACCGTCAGCGACGACGCGGTCGCCGGGGCGATCCGCGCCTACTGGACCGACACCCACAATCTTGCCGAGG
>CALCZO010000326.1 GCA_937903315.1 uncultured Alphaproteobacteria bacterium | reverse complement strand
TATCGGGCATCGGGCTGCCCGGCAGTTGAGCCTCTGACATGTCACACCTAAGGAACCCGGACAGACGTCTCCGGGCAGTCGCTGATCACATGGGCGGCGCGGAAGATCGGCGTCAAGCGAGCCCGGCGGATTTGAGGTAGTTATAGGCGTCGATGATCTTGCGCAATTTTTCTTCGCGCGACCGGTCGCCGCCATTGAGATCGGGATGGAACCGCTTGGCAAGCAACTTGAACTGGGTGCGAACCTCCTCCCGGCTGGCCGTCTCGTCAAGCCCCAATGAATCGAGCGCCTGACGCGCGCCGGGCGAAACGCGCCGTCCTTCGGGCACTTCGGGCTGCGCCCGGCGGCCGTTGCGGAACAGGCCGAGCAGGTCAGTCGCCTGATCGTCCTCTGCCCCCGGCCCGCGTCCGCCCTTGATGCCCATCGTCCATGTCGGCCGATGTCCGGTGATCGCATCCTTCTGGAACGCGGCCACCGCATCATCACTCATGTCCTTGAAATAATTGTAGGACTGGTTGTAGGCGCGGACATGATCGAGGCAGAAATTGTAATAACGCCCCTCGTTGAAGCGGCCCATCGGCGCGCGAAATTCTCCAGCCCTGGCGCAGCCAGGGTGGTCGCAGGTCCGGCCGGCGGGACGCTCCTCGGTCGCCGGGCGGCTGATGCGGATCTTGTCGAACAGGCGTGAATGCGAACTCATCCCTTCAGGATACGGCACGACGCAATGTCGCGGCAAGCCGCTAAATCGCCGGCCTCGCCAGCAGCGCCGCCTTGCGCTATAGGCCTGTCGATGAGCTACCGGTCCCGCATCGAAACCAAACTGGCAACCCTGTCCCCGTCCCGGCTCGAGGTGATCGACGAGAGCGAGCACCACCGCGGCCATGGCGGCTGGCGCGAGGGCGGCGAGACGCATTTCTTTGTCCGCATCGCGGCCGAATCGTTCCGCGGTGTCTCGCGCCTCGGCCGTCACCGCATGGTCAACGACCTCCTCGCTGCCGAACTCGCCGAGCGGGTCCATGCGCTGCGCATCGAGGCCCGCACGCCCGACGAGGCGTAAATCTTGGGCTTGACCGTTGCCGTCCTGCCCTTCGTCATGCGATAAGGCTCTCGTGGTCGCATCGTAAGGCGGCTGCGATGGGCGCTTGATAACCAACGATGCTTTGGCTGGAGATTTCTGTTCTTTTCGCTTTGACGCTGGTCAACGGCTTCTTTGCGATGTCCGAAATGGCGATTGTCTCGGCCCGTCGCGCACGGCTGGACGCGATGGCCGAAGCGGGGGATATCGGTGCGGCCAAAGCCTCCGAACTGTCGCGTGAGCCGACCAGCTTCCTCTCCGCTGTCCAGATCGGCCTCACCCTGATCTCCATCGGCACCGGCGCTTTCGGCACTGCGACGCTGAGCGCCTATCTGATCGAACCCGTTTCCTCCATTGCCTGGCTCAAGCCGCATGCCGAGCTGGTGTCGATCGGCATCGTCGTCGTTCTCACCACCTTCCTGACGCTGGTCTGGGGCGAACTTGTGCCCAAGCGGATCGCGCTTGCCTATCCCGAGGCGATTGCGGCGCGCGTGGCCCGTCCGGTCAACGTCATCGCCTCGGCGGCCCGGCCGATCGTCGCGCTGCTGTCCGCCTCGTCGGTGTTCACGCTCAGGCTCCTGCGCATTCCCACCGTGCGCGACCAGACCGTGACCGAAGAGGAAGTCGAGACGATCCTGCAGGAAGGTACCGAATCGGGCGTCATCGATCCGACCGAACGCGAGATGGTCGCCGAGGTGATCGGACTGGCCGAGCGTCCCGTCCGCTCGATCATGACCCGGCGGACCGAGGTCTACTGGATCGACGTCGACGACGACCCCAAGGTCGTCCGCGCCGAATTGCGCCAGTGCCCGTTCAGCCGGGTTGTCGTCGCCAAGGACGGCTCGATCGACATGCCGCTCGGCTTTGTCCACAAGAAGGACCTGCTCGACCTGCTGCTCGAAGGCAAGCCGCTCGACATCGAGAAAAACGTCCGCGAGCCGCTCTATGTGCCCGAAAGCGCATCCGTGCTCGATCTCGTCGAGCAGTTCCGCGAAAAGCGCAATCACTTCGCTTTCATCATCGACGAGTTCGGCGCCTTCGAAGGGGTCGCCTCGCTGACCGACGTGCTTGAGGCCATCACCGGCGACATTCCCGAAGAGCACGAGATCACCCGGCAGGCGGTCACCACCCGCGCCGACGGCTCGTTCCTCGTCGATGGCCGGGCGGAACTGGGCGAACTGGAAGATGCGACCGGCATCGATGTCCCCGATGACGCGCGGTTCCACACCGTCGCCGGCCTTGCGCTGGAAGTGTTCGGCCGCATCCCGACCGAAGGCGATGTCGCCCGCATGGATGAATGGCAGATCGAGGTTGTCGACATGGACGGCCGCAGGATCGACAAGCTGTTGTTCTCGAAAGCAGCCTGAGACGGGAGGCGGACGCTTCGTCAGCCCGGCGTCCTGACCGGCCTTTCGGGCGCCGTGAGATACCAGGCCAGCGCCGTCACCAGCATCGCCGCGAAGAACAGGTGCAACTGGCTGAACAGCGTCGCTGCGGGAACCCCGGCGGCTTGCGCCCCGCGCACGAACAGGCCGGACAGCGACAGGGCCGTTCCCGCTCCCGCCATCGACAGGAAGTTGACGAAGGTCACACCCCGGCCCAGCAGATGCTCGGGGAAGAACAGCCGCGCATGCGACATGATGATGCCGTAGCACATGCCGAACAGTCCGGCCATGAACAGCAGGAACACCGTGACCCCGGACGACAGCCACGACAGCGCCCCGATGGCAGCAAAGCACAGCGTGGCCCCCGCAGACCCGAGAATCGCCACGCGCTTCATCGTGCCCAGCACGCGCACCATCGGGCTGGCAACAAGCGCCCCGCTGGCCATGCCGAGCGCCATGAAGAACGCCGCATTGCCCCGCTCCAGAGCATCAAGACCGTGCACCTTCTCAAGGAACGGCCCGATCCACAGGCCGCGTTCGGCCGCGATCACGGCGTAGGACACGAAGGTCAGGAAATACAGCGGCCAGATCACCTTCAGCGACATGATCTCGCACAGCTCGGTCCATGCGTTGCCGCCACGGTCCGGCGTCTCCGCCCGCGCCGGATCGGTAACGAAGAAAAACACCGTGACCGCGCTGACAAGCGTCATCAGGGCGATCGCCAGCATGCTGCCGCGCCAGCCGAACATCTCCACCGCCTGCGCCAGCGGGCGGGCGCCGAGCAGGTTGCCCAGATTGCCGATGCCGACCATGATCGAGATGTAGAACGGGAATTTCTCCGGCGGCGCCGTGCGTCCGAAATAGTACAGCGCCGCCATCAGGATCGGCGCGCAGCCGATGCCGACCAGCCCCATGCCGGTCAGCGCCATGCCGTAGCTCGTGGCCTGCGAAAACAGCGTCGCTCCGGCCACCGCCGCGATCATCATCCCGGCACAGGTCCGCCGCGGGCCGTGCTTGTCGAGCAGATAACCGACGCCAAACTGCGACAGCGAAAAGGTGATGAACCAGATGGCCGTCAGATGGCCGAGTTCCGCCGGGCCGAGCGCGAGGTCGCGCGCCAGATCGGACGCGATCACCGCCAGGCAGGAGCGGTAGAATTGCGAGAAGATATAGGCGATGAGCAGAACGATCAGGACGGGCATGGTAACCCATCCTTACCCGTCTAACCACGCCTCTGTCATCAGCGAATGCGTTCGAGCACGCTGACGTAATTGGCCACCGCCACGCCGCCCATGTTGAAGATGCCGCCGATGGCCGGATTGGCAAGCTGCATGTCGCCCGCCTCGCCGGCCAGCTGCATCGCAGTGATCGCATGCATCGACACGCCGGTGGCGCCGATCGGGTGGCCCTTGGCCTTCAGCCCGCCCGACACATTGACCGGCAGCTTGCCGTCCTTGAGCGTCCAGCCTTCCTTGACCGCGCGTGCGCCCTCGCCCTTGCCGGTCAGCCCCATCGCCTCGTATTCGATCAGTTCGGCGATGGTGAAGCAGTCATGCGTCTCGACAAACGACAGATCGTCCAGCGTCAGCCGCGCCGCCGTCAGCGCCTTGTTCCAGGCAAACGAGCAGCCCTCGAAGGCGATCACGTCGCGCTTGGACATCGGCAGGAAATCCTCCGCCTGCGCGGTGGCGCGGAACGCGATCGCCCGCTTCATCGACAGGGCGGTCTCAACGTCGGCAATCACCACCGCCGCAGCCCCGTCCGAGACCAGCGAGCAGTCGGTCCGCTTCAGCGGGCCGGCGACGAACGGATTCTTCTCGCTCTCGTTGCGGCAGAACTCATAGCCGAAATCCTTGCGCATCTGCGCATAGGGATTGGCCATGCCGTTCCTGTGGTTCTTGGCCGCGATCATCGCCAGCGCGTCCGACTGGTCGCCGTACTTCTGGAAATAGGCCGCGGCGATCTTGCCGAACACGCCGGCAAAGCCCATCGGGGTCTCGCTGTCCTCGGGCAGGTAGGACGCCTTCAGCAGGTTCTTGCCGATGTCCGGCCCCGGCGTCCGCGTCATCTGCTCGACACCGACGACCAGAACGATCCGCGCGGCCTTGGCCTCGATGGCGCGGATCGCCTGATGCACGGCGGCCGAACCGGTGGCGCAGGCGTTCTCGACCCGCACCGCCGGCTTGAAGCGCAGCGCCGGATGCGCCTGCAACACCAGCGGCGCGGTGAAATCCTGCTGGCTGAAGCCGGCATTGAAATGGCCGAGCACGATCTCGTCGACATCCGCCGGCCCGATGCCGGCATGGGCGATCGCATCGGTCGCGGCCGTGACGATCAGGCTCTCGACGGTCTCGGCGTCATGCTTGCCGAACGGGGTATGCGACCAGCCGACGATGCA
>CALCZO010000325.1 GCA_937903315.1 uncultured Alphaproteobacteria bacterium | reverse complement strand
GTGATCATCGATTCGATACGGCTGAGCGCCTCGCGCGGGGAGTTGGCGTGCAGCGTTCCCATCGAGCCGTCGTGGCCCGTGTTCATCGCCTGCAACAGGTCAAACGCCTCGGGGCCGCGCACCTCGCCGACGATGATCCGTTCGGGACGCATACGCAGGCAGTTCTTGACCAGATCGCGCATCGTCACCGCGCCGTTGCCCTCAAGGTTGGGCGGGCGGGTTTCGAGACGCACGACATGGCTCTGCTGGAGCTGCAATTCCGCCGCGTCCTCGCAGGTGATGATGCGCTCGTCGTCGTCGATATAGCGCGTCAGGCAGTTGAGCAGCGTGGTCTTGCCCGAGCCGGTGCCGCCGGAGACGACGACATTGCAGCGCACGCGGCCGATGATCTTGAGGATGGCCGCCCCTTCGGGCGAGATCGAGCCGAAGCGGACAAGATTGTCGAGCGTCAGCTTGTCCTTCTTGAACTTGCGGATGGTCAGTGCCGGACCGTCGATGGCCAGCGGCGGCGCAATGACGTTGACGCGTGAGCCATCGAGCAGGCGTGCGTCGCAGATCGGCGAGGATTCATCGACGCGGCGGCCGACCTGGCTGACGATGCGCTGGCAGATGTTCATCAACTGCGCGTTGTCGCGGAAGCGGATGTTGGTCAGCTGGATCTTGCCAGCGGTTTCGATGAAGGTTCGCGCGGCGCCATTGACCATGATGTCGGCAATGTCGTCGCGGGCCAGAAGAGGCTCGAGCGGGCCATAGCCGAGCACGTCGTTGCAGATGTCCTCGAGCAGTTCTTCCTGCTCGGAGATCGACATCACCACGTTCTTGAGGCTGACGATCTCGGTGACGATGTCGCGCAGTTCCTCGCGCGCCGCCTCGGCATCGAGCCGGGAGAGCTGGGCAAGATCGATCGCCTCGATCATCGCGCCGAAGATCATGCTCTTGGTGGCATAATATTCTTCAGGCTTGTCGTTGACGCGCGCTTCAGCCGCCGCCTTGGGCGGTTCATGGCCGTGAGCGGCCGGAGACGCGGCGCTGGCCGCTGACGGTGCGCCAGCAGGCGTCTGCGGCTGGGCCGGCACCGGAGTGCCCGGCTTGGTGCCGCCTGTGGCGGGAGCGTTGCCGCCGAAAGTGTTGCGCTTGCCGAACATGCTTTTCCTGCGCCCCTGTTGTTCCTACCCCGCCCGTCTCAACTGCCGCGACCGGCCTTGAGTCTGGACAGGAAGGGTTCGAGCACGGACAGGCCGCGCTTGGCCTTGGCCGGATCCTGCCCCTTGCCGGTCACAGCACGCGTGATGGCTTCCAGCGCCTCGACGTGCTTGGTCTTGCTCTGGACATCACACAGCATCTGGCCGTTGTTGGCGGCCAGTCCGAACAGCTGGGCATCGAAAGGCAGGCTGGCCAGAGCATCGGCACCGACAGCCTTGGAGAATTCGCCGGTGGCGATCTCCGGCCGCTTGGGCATGCCGACCTGATTGAGCACAAGATGCGGCGCGCGGTCGTTCTTGCGCTGTCCCATCAGGGTGTCCATCATGTTCTTGGCATTGCGAAGATTGGCCAGATCGGGCGCTGCGACGATGATCACCTCGTCGGAATTGAGCAGCAGCCTGCGCGACCAGTCCGACCAGACATGCGGCAGATCGAGCACCGCAAAGGGCACCGACTGGCGCAGCAGATCGACAATCGGCTCATAGTTCTGGAAGCCGAAATCATAGGTCTTGTCGAGCAGGGCCGGAGCGGCCAGCAGGCTCAGCTTGTCGCCGCAGGGGGTCAGCAGGCGATCGAGAATCGTGGCGTCGAGACGCTCGGGATCGGACGCGGCATCGACGATGCCGCTGGCCGGATCGAGGTTGAAATCAAGCCCGGCGGTACCGAATGCGAGATCGAAATCGGCAATGACGGTTTCCAGATCAAGCGTGGTCGAGATCGTGTGGGCGAGATTGTGGGCAATGGTCGACGCGCCGACGCCGCCCTTGGTCCCGATCACCGAAATGATGCGGCCGAGCTTGGCCCCGTTTTCCGGGACATAGAGATCGGACACCGAGCGGATGAAGCCAAGCATCGAGAATGGCGCGATGATGTAGTCGGACACGCCGCGGCGCAGCAGATCGCGGTAGAGCAGGACGTCGTTGACATGACCGATGACGATGACCCGCGTGCCGGCATCGCACTGGCCGGCCAGTTCGTCGAGCAGACCGAGCAGGGTATGGGCATTGAGGCGCGATTCGATGATGATGACGTTCGGCGTCGGCTGGTTGCGATAGGCCTCGACCGCCGCGCCGGCCCCGCCGGTCTGGATGCGGATATGCGCCTTGGCCATGCGGCGATCCTGGCTGGCGGCCTGGACAACCTGCGTCACCTCCTGGGTTTCGGTAAACACCTGGATTGAAATGCGCGGCACCGGCGCGACAATCTCGCCACCCTGCCCGTGCTGATCGTCGATCATGTCCATCATGTCGCTCATCGAAGCATCGCTCACTGCAGGGCCGAGTTGATCTTGGTCGAATCCTGCGGCCACTTGGTCGTCGGATCGGAATTCTTGCGCACCTGCTCGATGTCGCCGAGGCGCTTGTCGACATCGATGTCGCTCTCGGGCCGCCCGCGCACGTGGTCGACGGGATCGGCAACCTGCGCCGCCATCATCGTCTGATAGGAGCAGCCAAGGTTGTGATAGGGCTTGTTGGTCCACGACTGCAGCGTCGAGCCGCCGGCCAGATCATGCGGCCACTGGCCGCATTCGCTGACCACCTTGGCGCCGAGTTCCGAATAGCTCAGGCGGATCGAGGCGGCCGTGGGGTGGCTCTCGCCGCCGCTGACCCTGAGATTGCTGCCCGAACCGGCCAGCTTGCGGATGTCTGCCAGCGTGCGCTGGACCGCGCCATGCGGCGCTCCGGCCGGCAGGGCCGCGATGAGCGGGCCCTTGCCCTTTTTCCGGTAGGCATCGACGAAGGCGCGGACATCGCCACTCTGGCGATGGTCAAGACCGCCGTTGCCGGCAAGAAAGACATCCATCGACTTCTTGACATCACCCAGAACGATCGGGTGACGCTCCTCGAAGTTGTCCGGAAACTGGGCCAGCTTTTCCGCACTCTGCTGACGCGCGCAGCCGCCGACCGCCAGCGCCAGCAGGGTCACGGCGATGACGACGGGGCGCCGGGCGAAGGGGGACACAGGGCGGGGGCGAACCATGGAAGCGGTCTCCGGCAGGCACACGGGATACGGGGTGGCGGTCATGTCAGCCTCGCTCAATCGGTAATGAAGCCGACCGGGCCGCGGAACGGATTGGGACGGGCAACGCCCTGTCCGTAGGCCCGCACCAGCCGGTTCATGAACACGGTCGACGGATCGGAGGCGTCGGCAAAACCGTCGTCGGGCTTGGCGATCTGGCCCGGCTCGCTCGGCTTGGCGATGAACGGACGGACGATGATCATCAGTTCGGTCTCGTTGCGCTGGTAATCGCGGGAGCGGAACATCGTGCCGAGGATCGGCACGTTCATCAGCCCGGGCAGGCCGTTGATGGCCTGGCGGGACTGCTGCATGATCAGTCCGGCGGTGGCCAGAACAGCGCCCGAGGGCAATTCAACCGTTGTCTCCGCCTTGCGGGTGCGGAAGGCCGGGCTGTTGGACGCACCGCCGACAAACTGGTTCTCGCTGTCGAGGTCGGTGACCTCGGTGGCCAGACGGATGGAAATCCGCCCCTCGGCCATGACAACGGGTGTGAAGTTGAGCGAGACGCCGATCTGCCGGTAGGTGAGCTGCACGGTGCAGACCCGGCGGCCGGTGGAATAATCGCAGGTTTCGCTCTGCGGCACCGGGATATCGCCACCGGCGAGGAACTTGGCGCTTTCGCCGGAAATCGCGGTCAGCGTCGGCTCGGCCAGCGTGCGCAGGACGCCCTGCCGCTCCAGCGCACGCAGCGTCGGCTGCTGGCGGCCGTTGTTGAGCGAGGCGCCGATTGATGTATTCGACAGCACCTGCTTCTGCACCGAGAAGGGGGTGTCGAGCGCGGCGGTGAGGGTGGAATCGCCGACCGACCAGGAGCCATCGAAATTGACGCCGAGCTGCTTGAGTACGGTGCGCTGGACTTCCGCCACCGTGACCTTGAGCATCACCTGATCCTTGCCGCGTACGCGCATGGCATTGATCACCGAGCCTTTGGATTCATAGAACAGCGACTGGGACTGACCGACCAGCTTGTTGGCGATGTCGATGGCGCGCTGGGCTTCGAGAGGGGAGTCGACGATGCCCGAGAGCACGATATTCTCGCCAACGCCGTTGACCTCGATCTTGGCGCTCGGCAGGGCGGTGCGCATCACCTCGCGCATGATGTTGATTTCGCGCGTCAGTTCCTTGGAGACGCCGATGTCGAAGGCCGCGATCTGCTGACCGTCCGAATCGTTGACGAATACGCTGGTCGAGCCGGCCTTGAGGCCGATGATGTAGATCTTGCGCGCCGTGCGCACCACAGCGTTGGCAATGGTCGGGCTGGCGACGAACACTTCCTTGGCGTCACGCGGCAGATCGATCACGATCGACTTGCCGATCGGCAGGTCGATGCGGCGGGCAATCGACTGGTCGGCAGCGCCGGGGCGGATTCTGGGCACAGGCAGCGTCTCGTGCGACTGCGCGGCGACCTCCCGGGCCTGCGCCAGAACTGTACTGGCCGATCCGGCCAGCAACAGTGCGGCACCGGTCAGCAGCGAGACGGCACGAAGCGAGGCGGAAAACCGGGCCATGGCTTGGGATCCTTCAGTCATCGTCGTTCCAGCGCGCAGCATCACTTCTTCACCGTCGATTCCTGACCCTGGCCGAAGCGGACGATCATCATGCCGCGGCCGGAATCGCTGGCCTCGACCTCCTCGTCCTTCTTGTTGGCATCCTGCAGCGACCGCAGCGTCAGCGAGAGCGTGCCGACGCGCTGGGCAAGAACGATCTGCTCGGACTGGCGGGGATCGAGTTCGAGCGTCGCGGTCTGGCCGGTGATGAAGCGCTCGCCGCCGCGTTCCTGAATGTTCTGGCCAATCGCCAGCACGCGGACGTTGGTGATCACCGTCTCGGACTTGAAGATCTCGGTGCCCTTGGCTTTCGATGCGTCGTCATCGCGCATCACGCGGACGACATCGACAAAATCGTTGGGCAGGATGAAGCCGCCGGCGCTGTTGGCGCCCGACCCTTCGGTGGTGATCGCGACGGCGCGCTTGCCCGATGGCAGGATGGCCGAGAGAAATCCCGATCCATTGGCCTGGATCATCTTGTCGCGCGTCAGCGGTTCGCCAGCGAAGAAGGCGAAGCGGGCAATGGCTCCGCGAACCTCACCCGATGGGTCCTGCCCGTCCCGCCGCGCGACGTATTTCTCGCTGACGGCAGCGGCGGGGAAACTGACCCACTTCATCTCGGCATCGCCGATGGTGTTGCCCATGGGAATGTCCACGGCGGCGACAAGCACCTCGACCGTCTGCATCTGCGGCGCGGCCGCCTGTGCGGCGGGCTGCTCTTCAGGAGCAGGCGCGGGGCTCGACAGCACCCATGCCCCAAGGGCAGCAATGCCGGCTATTCCTGCGACGACAAGACGGGAAGATCTCATGACTCAAATCCACGCGAACAGGCCTCACCCCGATGGTGATGGTCTGATTTGAGCAGCCAATCCTCAAAGTATGGTTAACACTTTATGGAAAGTTCCTCGTCCGGCGGGCAGCGGACAATGGAAAGACTGGTCATGCCGTTGAATTAAATCCGCTTTTTCAAGCATTCCCGATGTATTATGGGGAAAGGCCGAGGCGGCACAACGCAGCAGGGAACGGCACGCCGCTGGACGCCTGCACGGCAATGAAAACCGGCGCGAACCGGGCTGGCCCTGAAGGCGAGCGCCGCAAAACTCTGGCGTCAGAAAAGCGGGAGACAATGGCGCGCCCGGAACGATTCGAACGTCCGACCCTCAGATTCGTAGTCTGATG
>CALCZO010000324.1 GCA_937903315.1 uncultured Alphaproteobacteria bacterium | reverse complement strand
GGACATGCTGGCCGAGCGGATCGAGACCACCCGCGCCCCGGCGGCGGACCACCGCGGTCTTGATGCCATCACCAGCCAGATCGAGCGGATGACCCAGTCGCTGGCCGGTCGCGCTATCCAGCCCGATCTTGGCCCGGTCATCGCCCGCATTGATGATCTGCGCAACAACATGGCCCGGCAGGGCAGTGGCCAGGATCTTGGCCCGGTCATCAGCCGCATTGATGATCTTGCCGCCAAGGTTGCGCGCGGCACCAGCCAGCCCAGCATCGATCTGTCGCCGCTTTCGGCCCGGATCGATGACCTGCGCGAGCGCCTCGCCCATGGCGCGCCCGGACCGGACCTGTCGGCCCTTGAGCGGCGGATCGCCGATCTTCAGACGGCCATCCAGCAGCGCCAGCCCCAGCCCGACATCAAGGGGCTGGAGCAGATCCTGCGCAAGCTCGCCGAGCGGATCGAGACCGTGCGTGCGCCGGCGGCCGGCGGTGTCGCGCTCGATGCGCTGCAGAACCAGATCGTCGCCCTGGCCGAACGGCTGGACCAGCCCGGACACGCGCCGGCACCGGCGCTCGGCGGCATCGAGCGGATGCTCGCCGACCTGATGCAGTCGGTCTCCGGCCTGCGCGAGGTTGCGGCCAGCGCCGCCGAATCCGCCGTCCGTGAGGCGATGGTGCAAGCGCCGATGCCCGGCGGCATGGACGATCTGGCCGCCGAAGGCATGATGCTGATCAAGCGCGACCTGACCGAGATGAAGGCGGCCCAGTCGGACGCGGAGGGCCGTTCGCGCGAAACGCTGCAGATGGTCAGCGCCACGCTCGACAAGATTGTCACCCGGCTTGCGACGCTGGAAGGGGAAATCGCCAGGCCGCGGGCCGCCGCGCCGGCCGCTGCGCCGGTGCCGCAGGAACTGGCCGGAAACCACGACCGGATCGCTCCCCCGCTCGCCCGTCAGGTCACAGTGACCCGTCAGGCCGACCGACCGCTGGCCGGCAATGCGCCCCCGCCGCCGATGATGCCGCCTGTCCATGCCGCTGGCGGCGACGATATGGACCTGCCGCTCGAGCCGGGTGCGGGCCGCTCGGGCACGCCGTTGAGCGCGCCGGGAGATGCCGCGGAGGCTCCGGTCGATCCGCGCAGCAATTTCATCGCCGCCGCCCGTCGCGCCGCGCAGGCCGCTGCCGCCCAGACGGCACAAACGCTGAGCGAACTGGACGAGAAGAAGGGCCTCAAGGCCGGGTTCGATGCCAAGGCCGGCGGCGTCAAGAGCTACATCGCCTCGCGCCGCAAGCCGCTGCTGCTCGGGCTTGCCGCGCTGGTGTTTGCGCTTGGCGGGCTGAAGGTTGTCAGCGGTCTGTTCGGCAGCGAAGAGCCCGAGACGACCGGCGCGATTTCAGCCCCGGCCCTGCTGCCCGAATCCGCGCCGGCGAGCGCTGACGCGGTGCCCCCGGCGCGCAAGGCCGAAGCGCCTGCAACGACACCCAAGGCCGAAGCCTATGAGCGCCGCCTTCAGGTCGCGGAAGAGGTTGTGGCCAAATCCGCCTTGCCGACCATGGCGATGGGCAAGGCCGACCCGATGGCCGTCGGCGCCATCGGCGCGCCGCAGCGCCCCTCCGAAGCCGGCACCGCACAGCCCTTGCCCGCTCCCTCGGGCGAGACCGGCGCGCGTCCGGCCGATGTCGCGGCGCTGATGAAGGCCGCACCCTACAGCGCCAACGAGCGCCTGCGTCAGGCGGCTGCCAACGGCAACCACGCTGCGATGTACGAGATCGGCAACCGGCTGGCGGAGGGACGCGGCACGGCACGCGATCTCAAGGCTGCCGCCAGATGGTTTGAGTTTGCCGCCGAGCGCGGCTTCGTCCCGGCGCAGTACCGGATCGGCAGCTTCCATCGCGAAGGGCTCGGCGTCGCCAAGGACGCGAAGATCGCCTATCGCTGGTTCCAGCGCGCCGCCGAGCAGGGCCATATCCTGGCGATGCACAACCTCGCCGTGCTCCATGCCGAGGGCACGATCTCCGGCCAGCCCGACTATGCTGGCGCCGCGACCTGGTTCCGCAACGCGGCCGAACATGGCGTCAAGGACAGCCAGTTCAATATCGCGATCCTGCATGTGCGCGGGCTCGGCGTCGAACAGAACCTTGTCGAGGCCTACAAGTGGTTCTCCGCAGCGGCCGCGCAGGGCGATCAGGATGCGGTCAAGAAGCGCGACGAACTGGCCACGCGGATGACGCCTGATCTTCTGGCGCAGGGCAAGACAATCTTCGACGGCTTCCGCGCCAAGAAGCCGGACATGCGCGCCAACGAGGTCTCGGTGCCCGACGGCGGCTGGGATCAGACGGCCAAAGCGCCGGAAGCAAAGAAAACCCGGACCTGACGGTTCTGCGGGCGCGGTTCGGGCTTCGCAAGCGCGCCCCGCTCCTGTAAGGGGCGTCAGGGCGGTTGCCGGCTGAAAACGCCGCGCTGCGGAGGACCCAACGGTGCAGTTCTATCTGCCGATTGCCGAAATGCCGGTGAACATGCTGACCCTGCTCGGCATGAGCGCGGCGGTCGGATTTGTGGCAGGACTGTTCGGTGTCGGCGGTGGCTTCCTGCTGACGCCGTTTCTGATTTTTCTCGGCATTCCGGCGCCGGTTGCGGTCGCCACGGCCTCGGCCCAGATTGCTGCCTCGTCGGTGACCGGTGCGCTCAATGCGTGGCAGCGCGGCGCGCTGGATCGCAAGCTCGGGCTGTTGCTGGTCGGCGGCGGTATCGTCGGAACGATCCTCGGCGTGCTGTTTTTCAACGCCATGCGGCGTGCCGGCCAGCTCGATCTGATTGTTTCGCTGTCCTATATCGTGCTTCTGGTTTCCATCGGCACGATGATGCTTGTCGAGAGCGTCAACGCGCTGCTGGCCGCGCGCCGGGGCGGCAGCAAGCCCCAGCGGCCGGCGGGGTCGCATCGCTGGTTCGAGGCGTTGCCGCTGCGCCGGCGCTTTCCCGAATCGGGCCTCTACGTCTCGATCCTGCCGTTCGTCTTTGCCGGCGTGCTGTTCGGCTTTCTCGGGGCCGTCCTCGGCATCGGCGGCGGCTTCATGCTGGTGCCGGCGCTGATCTACATCTTCCGCATTCCCGTTCCGGTGGTGATCGGCACCTCGCAGTTCCAGATTCTCGCCACCATGCTGCTGGCCACCGTGCTGCATTCGGCCAGTGCAGGGACGGTCGACATCATTCTTGCACTGGTGCTGATCGTCGGCGGGGTCATCGGCGCGCAGATGGGCGTGCGCGCCGGCAAGAGCATCGACGGCCGCCGGTTCCGGCTGCTGCTGGCGTTGCTGATCCTCGCGGTCGGTGCCCGGTTCGCCGCCGAGATCGTAGTGCGGCCGAGCGAGCCGTACTCGCTGGTCCGGGCCGAGGCCCGCTCATGAGGCGCGTTGCTGCCCTCTGCCTGTGGCTGGCTACCCTGCTGCCCGCTGCCGCCGAGGACCTCGTCGTGTTGATGTCGACGCAGGATGTCGCGATCACTTCGACCTATTCGGGCGCGCGGGTCGCCGTGTTCGGCATGATCGAGCGCGACGCCTCGACACTGTCGCGCGGCGGCAAATACGATGTGGTCATCACGGTTGCAGGCCCGGCTGCGTCGCAGGTGCTGCGCGCCAAGGAACGGACCGGCCCGCTGTGGATCAACAACACCGTCCGTCGCTATCCCGATGTGCCGGGCTACTACGCGCTGTTGTCGACCGGTCCTGTCCCGGCCATCGCCAACGATCCGGCGCGCGAGCGCCAGAAGATGGGACTGGCCTTCTACCTTGCGCCGAGCGCGGCCCCCTCCGATGCCATCGAGGCGACCGATGCCGCTCTGTTCCGCCTGCGCAAGAAAGCCGGCCTTCTGGTCGAGGATCCCCGCGCTGTGCAGATGCACCGGCCCAACCTGTTTTCGTCCGCGGTCACGCTCCCGGCCTCCGCCCCCACCGGGCGCTATCTCGTCGGCGTCACCGTTCTGGCCTCCGGCGTGCCGCTGAAAACGGTCAATACCTCGTTCGTTGTGCGCAAGATCGGGTTCGAGGCCTATGTTGCGGCCCATGCGCGCGACAACGGCCTGCTCTACGGCCTGTTTGCCGTGTTGTGCGCCCTCGTTATCGGCGTTCTGGGCAATTTGATGTTCCGCCGCGACTGACCGATCAGCCGATCCGGTCGGCAGCGATCGGCAGCACGCGCCGCGCGCCGAGCGCATGGAACGCCGGCCGCGCGAACAGGTCCGCAATCGCAGGATCGCCGACATTCAGCCCGCCGGCATAGGCGCCGAACGCCGGCAGCAGCAGCCGGCGACTGTCCGACACGAAGCAGCGCCGACGCACCACGCCGGCCCGCGTGCGGATGCGGGCGACCGGGTGGAGATGGCCGGCGATCTCGCCCGTGCCCGGATCGCGCGCCGGGATATGGCGCAGCGTCAGCGGTCCGAGCCGGACTTCCGCCGCCACGCCGCCCGGCAGACCGGCGGGAATGTCCGGGTCGTGATTGCCGGTAATCCAGACCAGTTCGCTCATCGCGCCGAGCGCGGCCAGCGTGGTCCGCGCGGCCTCGGGCAACCGTGCCCCGGCGTCCCGGTCATGGAAGGAATCGCCGAGCAGGATCAGCCGCGCCGCGTCAAATCGCCGTACGGTTTCACTCAGCAGGGCAAGGCTGGCGAGCGTGTCATAGGGGGGCAGAAGCTGGCCGCGGCGGGCGAAAGCCGAACCTTTTTCAAGATGCAGGTCGGCACCGATCAGCGTACGGCTTGCCTCGTGCCAGACAAGGCCGGTCGCATCGAGGACAAGTGCCACACCGTTCAGGACCAGCGGGGTGCCGGTCATGTCATCCGCCGCGCCATGCCGTTCCGCCGCCTGCAAGCCCCGTCTCCTGTTCCATCTCCGCCGCAGCTTCCGCCAGCAGCGCCTCGGCGGCTTCCCCCGCCACCGCCTCGCGGCCGATCTCGAGCATCACCGGCACGGCGAGCGGCGAAACCCGCTCGAGCCGGTTGTGGATGATTCGCCCCCTGATCCGAAGCAGCATCTCGCCCAGCCGCCGCGCATCGATCAACCCTTCGGCGGCGTCTGCCCGCGCCGCCTTGATAAGGATATGGTCCGGCTCGTGCCGGCGCAGCACGTCGAAGATGAGATCGGACGACATGGTCAGTTGCCGTGTGCGCTTTTCCATGCCGGGAAACCGCCGTTCGATCATGCCGGCGATGATCGCCGCGTTGCGGAACGTCCGCTTCATGATCGAACTGTCGTTGAGCCAGTCCTCCAGATCCTCGCCCAGCATGTCCTCGGCGAACAGATCGTCGAGAAAGCCGGGATGGGTCGCCGCATGAGCGCCGATGTCGCGCGCGCACCACAACGCGAAGGCATAGTCCGAGGCAACAAAGCCGATCGGTTGCAGCCGCGCCCGTTCCAGCCGCCGGGTCAGCAGCATGCCGCAGGTCTGGTGCGCCAGCCGCCCCTCGAACGGATAGGCGACGAGATAGAACCGCCCGCCGCGCGGGAATGTCTCGACCAGCAGCCCGTCCCCGCCCGGCAGGCGCGAGACCTGTTCCTGCAGGCCCAGCCATTCGGCGACGCTGTCGGGCAGGCCGGTGCGCGCCGCCCGGTCGCCCAGCATCGCGCGCACGCGCCGCGCCAGATGCGTCGAGAGCGGAAACTTGCCGCCCATATAGGACGGCACCTTCGGCTCCTTCGCCGCACTGCGCGCGACGATCACCTCGTTCTCGACAATGGCCTGGAAGGCAAGGATCTCGCCGCCGAACACGAAGGTGTCGCCGGGGCCAAGCTGTTCGGCGAAATACTCCTCGACCTCGCCGAGCACCCGGCCGCCCCGGCTGATCGGTCCGGTCGGACCAGTGCCGGTCGAGCGCGGCCGCGACAGCCGCACCTTCAGCATCGTCTCCTCGACGATGGTGCCGATGTTCATCCGGTAGGTCTGGGCGATGGCCGGATGGGCGATGCGCATCCGCCCGTCCTTGCCCGGCCTGATCTTGGCGAAGCGCTCGTAGGAGCGCAGCGCATAGCCGCCAGTGGCGACAAAATCGACGATCCGGTCGAAATCCTCGCGCGTGAGCCCGGCATAGGGCGTCGCACCGGTCACCTCGGTGTAGAGATCGTCCGGCCGGAACGGTGCGGCCGCCGCCGTCCCCAGCACGTGCTGGGCCAGCACATCCAGCGCGCCGGTACGCGTGACCTCCGCATCCTGCTCACCGGCCAGCGCCGCGTCGATTGCGGCCTGGCATTCTAGCACTTCGAACCGGTTGGCCGGCACCAGCAGTGCCCGCGACGCCTCGTCGAGCCGATGGTTGGCCCGGCCGATCCGCTGGATCAGCCGGCTGGCCCCTTTCGGCGCGCCGACCGTGACGACGAGATCGACCGCGCCCCAGTCGATGCCGAGATCGAGCGTCGAGGTCGCCACCACCGCGTCCAGCCCGCCCGACGCCATCGCGGCCTCGACCTTGCGCCGCTGCCCCGCATCGAGCGAACCGTGATGCAGCGCGATCCTCAGTCCCCGGTCATTGATCGCCCACAGCCGCTGGAACAGGCGTTCGGCCTGCATCCGCGTGTTGACGAACACCAGCGTCAGCCGGTTGGCCGCGAGCGTTTCGTATAGCGCGGGCAGGGCATGGTCGGCGGAATGGCCGGCCCACGGCAGGGCACCATCGGTGCCGAGCATCGCCAGATGAGGCGGTGCGGCGGCGCCCGGCGCCGGCATCACGATCCGTGCCGGCGGTCCGTGGCTGCCCGCCAGCCAGCGCGCCAGCGCGGCCGGATCGCGCACCGTCGCGGACAGGCCGTTGACGGTCGCCGTCGGAGCGAGCTGCCTCAGTCGCGCCAGCCCGAGCGCGAGAAGATCGCCGCGCTTGGTCGGGGCGAGGGCGTGCAGTTCGTCGATGACGATCCGGTTCACCCCGGCGAACAGATGCGCCGCATCGCCGCCCGAGAGCATCAGTGCGATCTGTTCGGGCGTCGTCAGCAGGATGTCGGGCGGATCACGCCGCTGGCGCTGGCGGCGGCTGGCGGGCGTATCGCCCGTGCGCGTCTCGATGCGGACCGCCAGTCCCATCTCCGTCACCGGCGCGGTCAGGTTGCGGGCGATATCGACGGTCAGCGCCTTCAGCGGCGAGACATAGAGGGTGGACAGGCCGCGCGGCTGCCCGCGCGCCCGCGCATCAAGGCCGATCAGGCCGGGCAGGAAGCCGGCCAGCGTCTTGCCTGCGCCGGTGGGCGCGATCAGCAGCGCATCGGCCCCGTCCCGCGCGGCATCGATCATCGCAAGCTGATGGTCGCGCACCTGCCAGCCGCGCACCGCAAACCATGCGGCAAACCGTTGCGGCAGCATTCCGGCGGCAGTATCTGGACCGGCACCCGATTGCGTCATCGCCGATGCTTGGCATGACGTCGCGGTCATGTCATGCGTTTTGCCCGATGATGGGGTCCCGGCAAGGGACCAGCGACAAGGACCAGAACCCGTGACCGATGCGAAGCGCGCGACGTCCGCGCCGCCCTATTTCACCTTCGAGCCGCATCCGCTGCGCGGGGCGGTGCTGGCCGAGGTCCACGCCCGGCCGTTCCATCCGGTGGCGACGCCGAGCCGTATCCTGCGGTTCGCCTTCATGACCGATTTCGAGGCGGCGGCGAGAGACCGGGCGGCGCTCACCGCCTTCTGTGCCGCACGCGGGCTGAAGGGCCCGGTCGAGGGCGTCAAGCATTGCGTGATCCAGATGTCGGATGCGGTGCTGCGTTGGGAGCAGCATTCCGAGTTCACCACCTACACCTGCGAGATCGCCGGCAGCGACCGCTACCCGTTCGATCGCCCCGCCGCGCCTCTTGCCCATGTCATGCGCGATTTGCCCCAACCCGGCCCCCACCTCGTCTCGATCGATCTGCATCTGGTCGAGTATGGCCCGGAGGAGGGGCTGTCGTCGGTGTTCGATCCGACCTCGCTCGCCGCTGCACTGCTTGATGGCGGAGCCGCACTGGCAGCGACCGACTTCAAGGTCTCTTCGGACGGGTTCATCCGCTATCTCGTTGTCAATCAGGGTCTGACGCAGGATGCCGCCGGCGCCCTGACCCAGCGCCTGATGGAGATCGAGACCTACCGCACGCTCGCCCTGCTCGGCCTGCCGCAGGCCCAGGAACTCGCCCCTTCGGTCAAGGCGGTGGAGGACACGCTGACCGAGATTGCCGCCGCGATGACGACGACCGAGGGGCTGGAGGCCAACAACCAGTTGCTTGACCAGTTGATGCGCAGCGCGGCCCAGCTTGAGGCGGACACCACCCGATCAGGATACCGCTTTTCCGCCTCGCGCGCCTATGACGGCATCGTCGGCCAGCGGATCGCCGCCCTGCGCGAAACCCCGCTTCAGGGCTACGTCACGTTTTCCACGTTCCTCGCCCGGCGCATGGCTCCGGCGATGCGCACCTGTCAGATGATGGAGGAGCGCCAGTCACGCCTTGCCGACAAGGTGGCGCGCACCGCCAACCTGCTGCGCACCCGCGTCTATGTCGATCTCGAAGATCAGAACCGTGCGGTGATGAAATCGATGAACGAGCGCACGCGGTTGCAACTGAGGATGCAGCAGACGGTGGAAGGCCTGTCGGTCGCGGCGGTCAGCTACTACGTCCTCGGCCTTCTCGGCTATCTGTTCAAGGGCCTGAAGGACGGTGGCGTGGTCAAGCTGGATCCTGGCGTGATGACAGCGCTGGCGCTGCCGCTTGTCGTCTTCGGCGTGGCGATGGCGGTGCGCCGCATTCGTAAGGTGCATTCCGAACACGACCATTGACCGCACCGGGACCGGTTCTACACTCGTGTTCCTTCGCTGAGGAGTGCCGCCATGACCGCCATCGCTTTCCCCGTGCCGCGTGCCGACATTCTCGCTCGCCGCGACGAGATCATCGCCGGGCTCGCCAGATTAGTGCCGCATGAGGCGCTGATCACCAGCGCCAACGAGTGCAAGGCATTCGAGACCGACGCCTTTACCGCCTACCGCCGCATGCCGCTGGCGGTTGTGCTGCCCTCCAGCACCGAGGAGGTCAGCGCGGTGCTGGCCTATCTCAGCGCGCAGGGCGTGCCGGTGGTGCCGCGCGGGGCCGGCACTTCGCTGTGCGGCGGATCCACCCCGCAGGAAGATGCGGTCATCCTCGGCGTCTCGCGGCTCAACCGCATTCTCGAGGTCGACTATCCCAACCGCGTCGTGCGCGTGCAGGCCGGCGTCACCAATCTCGGCATTTCCAATGCCGTCGACGCTGACGGGTTTTTCTACGCCCCTGATCCCTCGTCGCAATTGGCCTGCACGATCGCCGGCAACATCGGCATGAATTCCGGCGGCGCCCATTGTCTCAAATACGGGGTCACCACAAACAATCTGATGGGCGTCAGGGCCGTCCTGCTTGACGGCACGGTCGTCGATATCGGCGGCGCCCATTGCGATGCGCCGGGGCTCGATCACCTCGGGTTGATCTGCGGCTCGGAAGGCCAGCTCGCCATCGTCACCGAGGCGACGGTCCGCATCCTGAAAAAAGCCGAAGGTGCGCGCCCGGTGCTGTTCGGCTTTGCAAGCGCGGAAGCGGCGGGCGAATGCGTCGCCGCGATCATCGGGGCCGGCATCATTCCGGTGGCGATGGAATTCATGGACAAACAGGCCATTGCCATCGTCGAGGATTTCGCCAAGGCCGGCTACCCGCTGGAGGCCGAGGCCCTGCTGATCATCGAGGTCGAGGGATCGGACACCGAGATGGACGACGCGCTCGCCCGCATCGTCGCCATCGCCCGCCGCCATGGCGTCGAGACGATCCGCGAATCGAAATCGGCGATGGAGACGGCGGCGATCTGGAAGGGGCGCAAATCGGCCTTCGGCGCCACCGGGCGCATTGCCGACTACATCTGCATGGACGGAACCGTGCCGACCGGCCAGCTCGCCCATGTCCTGCGCGAGACCGATGCCATCGTGAAAAAATACGGCCTTCGTGTCGCCAACGTTTTTCACGCCGGCGACGGCAACATGCATCCCTTGATCCTCTACAACGTCAACGATCCCGCCGAGGCGGCGAAGGCGGAGGCGGCGGGGATGGATATTCTCCGCCTCTGCGTTGATGTCGGCGGCTGTCTCACCGGTGAACACGGCGTCGGCATCGAGAAGCGCGATCTGATGCCGCACCAGTTCGCCAAGGCCGATCTGGACCAGCAGATGGCGATCCGCGCGGTGTTTGATCCGGCCTGGCTGCTCAACCCGGCCAAGGTTTTCCCGCTCGAAGGGCGCAACTGAATGACCGGCCATTCCCCTACCACCGAGGCCGGCGTCATCGCGGCGGTCGCCGCTGCCCGTGCCGCGAAAACGCCGCTCAGGATTGTCGGCGGCGGCACGCGCCAGACCATCGGCCGCCCGGTTGCCGCACCGGCCACCCTGTCGCTGGCCGGTCTGACCGGCATCACGCTCTATGAACCGGCGGAGATGGTCATCGGCGCGCGCGCCGGCACGCCGCTGGCCGAGGTCGAGGCCGCCCTGGCCGAAAAAGGCCAGATGCTGCCGTTCGAGCCGGTTGACCATCGCGGCCTTCTGGGCACGGTCGGCACGCCGACCATCGGCACGATAGCCGCCGGCAATCTCTCCGGGCCCCGCCGCATCAGCGCCGGTGCCGCGCGCGATAGCCTGATCGGCGTCCGCTTCGTCAACGGCAAGGGCGAGGCGATCAAGGCCGGCGGGCGGGTGATGAAGAACGTCACCGGGCTCGATCTGGTCAAGCTGCAATCGGGGGCCTGGGGGACGCTCGGCCCGCTGACCGAGGTGATTTTCAAGGTGCTGCCGCGGCCCGAGACGGCGCGCACGCTGCTGATCCGCGGGCTCGATGACGCCCGCGCGGTGGCCGCGCTGTCTGCCGCGCTGACCACGCCGTTCGAGGTCTCCGGCGCGGCCCACCTGCCCAAGGGGGCGGACAGCGTCACCCTGATGCGGATAGAGGGGTTTGCGCCCTCGCTCGCCTATCGCGGCGCGGCGCTCGCCGGTCTGCTCCGGCCCTACGGCGCGGTCGAGACGCTGGAGGCGGCCGAAACCGCGACCCTGTGGCAGGGGCTGGCGGCGCTGTCGCCGCTGGCCGGGGCCGGCGCGACGCTGGCGGTCTGGCGGCTGTCGGTCAGGCCGTCGGACGGGCCGGCAACGGTGGCGGAGATCGGCCGGACGGTGGCGATCGCCGGCCATTATTACGACTGGGGCGGCGGGCTGGTCTGGCTGGCCGTGCCGGCGGAAGGCGATGGCGGCGCGTTTGCCATCCGCGGCGCGGTTGCCGCGCGCGGCGGTCATGCGACGTTGATCCATGCCCCGGCCGACCTGCGCGCCGCCGTTCCGGTGTTCCATCCCGAAGGCGAGGCGCTGGGCCGTCTCTCCGAAGGGCTGCGCCGCTCGGTCGATCCCGACCGGCTGTTCAATCCCGGCCTGATGGGCTGAGCGGAAACCCGATCCATGCAAACCAGCTTTACCTCCGCCCAGCTTGCCGACAGCGCGATGCAGACGTCGGAAAAGATCCTGCGCACCTGTGTCCATTGCGGTTTCTGCACCGCGACCTGTCCGACCTACCTGCTGCTCGGCGATGAACTCGATTCGCCGCGCGGCCGCATCTATCTGATCAAGGACATGTTCGAGAACGACCGTCCGGCGACGCCCGAGATCGTCCAGCATCTCGACCGCTGCCTGTCCTGCCTGTCCTGCATGACCACATGCCCCTCGGGCGTGCATTACATGCACCTGATCGACCACGCCCGCGCGCATGTCGAACAGACCTACAAGCGCCCGTGGCATGACCGGATGCTGCGCAGCGTGCTGGCTGCGCTGCTGCCGTATCCCGGACGCTTCCGGCTGGCCCTACTCGGGGCCAAGCTGGCCAAGCCGCTCGCCCCGCTGTTTGGCCACCTGCCGGTGATCGGCGGGCGCATGAAGGCGATGCTGGCGCTGGCGCCATCGGGCCCCATCGGCCGCTCGGCGCTCGAAGGGCCGGGCGTGCACAGCCCGGTCAGCCGCAGGGGCCGGGTCATCCTGATGTCTGGCTGCGCCCAGACGGTCCTTGATCCGGCGATCAACGCGGCGACCATCCGCATGCTCACCCGCCACGGCATCGAGGTGGTCATCCCTGAGGGCGAGGGCTGCTGCGGCGCTCTGGTCCACCACATGGGCAAGGAGCATGACGCGCATGATTTTGCCCGCCGGCAGATCGCGGCCTGGACGGCGGAGATCGACGCGCGCGGGGCGGATGCGATCCTGATCACCGCCTCGGGCTGCGGCACCACGGTCAAGGATTACGGCTTCATGCTGCGCGACGATCCGGTCTGGGCGGCGCGGGCGGCCCGTGTCTCGGCGCTGGCCAAAGACGTGACCGAGTACCTCGCCACGCTGGACCTCAAACCCGCGATTCCGACCGGGCAGGTCGTCGCCTATCATTCCGCCTGCTCGATGCAGCACGGCCAGAAGATCACCGATGTGCCGAAAAAGCTGCTCGCCGCCGCCGGTTTCAAGGTCAGGGATGTGCCCGAAGGCCATATCTGCTGCGGTTCGGCCGGGGTCTACAACATCCTCCAGCCCGAGATTGCCGGCGCCTTGCGTGAGCGCAAGGTGACCAACATCGGCAAGGTCAGGCCGGACATCATCGCCGCCGGCAACATCGGCTGCATGACCCAGATCGCCAAGGGCCTGGCCGACCGGGGCGATGCGACCCCGATCGTCCATACCGTCGAACTGATCGACTGGGCGACCGGCGGACCCAAGCCGGAGGGGCTGGCCTGACGCCGCTCCCCCCTCAGAGCATGTAGAACCCGACGAACAGCAGCACCGGCACCAGCAGCGCGGTCGACCACGTCATGTAGCCGACAAAACTCGGCATCTTGACGCCCATGTCCTTGGCGATGGTGGCGACCATCAGGTTTGGCGCGTTGCCGATATAGGTATTGGCACCCATGAACACCGCGCCGAGCGAGATGGCCTTCAGCACCGCAGCCTTGGTCGTCATCAACTCGACAGGATTGCCGCCCGCAAGCTCGAAGAACACCAGATAGGTCGGCGCGTTGTCGAGGAACGACGACAGGATGCCGGTCAGGAAATAGTACATCCGGATGTTCTCGCTGCCGTCCGCATTGCTGACCAGCGCCACCAGCCCCGCCATGGCACCGTTCGGCCCCGCCTTCAGGATGGCGATGACCGGGATGACGCAGACGAAGATCGCCGCGAACAGCTTGGCGACCTCAAGGATCGCGCCCCAGGTGAATTCGTTGCCGGCGCGCACCTGCTTCGGCGTCAGCTTCAGCGACA
>CALCZO010000323.1 GCA_937903315.1 uncultured Alphaproteobacteria bacterium | reverse complement strand
GAGGCTTGCGGTTCGGGCACGCAAAATCAAGCGTTTTGTCCGCCTCTTGTTCCGGGGCGCAAATCGCGCTATAGCATCGGATGTAATCACCAAATCTCAGGTCGGCTCACAAGGCCGGTTTCGAGAGTGGGCCCCCCGGGACCCGCTCTTTTTTGTTTGGATCGCACGATGACATCAGCCGACGAGCGGCTTGTCCGGGAAACAGGGCTTGGCGCCCGCATCGCAGCCATCATCGAGCCGGCGCTGGGCGCGCTGGGCTACGATCTCGTGCGCGTCAAGGTTTCGGGCCAGAACGGCTGCACGGTCCAGATCATGGCCGAGCGGCCGGACGGGACGATTTCGGTCGATGATTGCGAGCTGATCTCGCGCACCGTCTCGCCGCTGCTCGATGTCGAAGACCCGATTTCCGGCGAGTACCATCTTGAGGTCTCCTCGCCCGGCATCGACCGTCCGCTGGTACGGCCGCGCGATTTTGCCCGCTGGACCGGGCATGAGGCCCGCGTCGAGATGCAGGTGCCGGCTGCCGGCCGCAAGCGCTTCCGCGGCTGGATCGAGGCGGCGGGCGACACGGTGTTCACGCTGCGTCTGATTGATGCCAGGCCCGATGATCCGGCCACGGTCGATCTTCCGCTCGGCGATATCGGCGAGGCCCGGCTGATGCTGACCGATGCGCTGATCCGCGAGGCGCTCTCGCGCGACAAGGCGGCGCGCAAGGCGCGCGGCGAGGTCGAGCCCGACGAGGACAGTGCCGGCGACACCGACAACAGCGGGGAGGCGCCTGCCGCCCCCGAACCCTCGCGCCCGCGGCGCGGACCAAACCGCTTCAAACGGAGGATATGACCATGGCTGTTTCCGCCAACCGGCTGGAACTTTTGCAGATCGCCGATGCTGTCGCCCGCGAAAAGGGCATCGATCGCTCGGTCGTGCTGCAATCGATGGAGGATGCCTACGCCAAGGTGGCCCGCGCCCGGTATGGCAGCGAAACCGAGGTCAAGGCCGACATCAATCCGCGCACCGGCGAGATCCGTCTCGCCCGGCTGATGCTGGTGGTCGATCAGGTCGAGAACGACGCCAACCAGATGTCGATCGTCGAAGCCCGCCGCAAGAATCCGGCGGCCGAGGTCGGCGACTATATCTCCGAGCCGCTCCCGCCGGTCGAGTTCGGCCGCATTTCGGCCCAGTCGGCCAAGCAGGTGATCGTGCAGAAGGTGCGCGAGGCCGAGCGCGACAACCAGTACGAGGAGTTCAAGGACCGCATCGGCGAGATCGTCAACGGCGTCGTCAAGCGCGTCGAATACGGCAATGTCATCGTCGATCTGGGCAAGGGCGAGGCGATTGTCCGCCGCGACGAACTGGTGCCGCGCGAGGTGTTCCGCCCGGGCGACCGCATCCGCTCGTTCCTCTATGACGTGCGGCGCGAGGCGCGGGGACCGCAGATCTTCCTGTCGCGCACCCATCCCCAGTTCATGGCCAAGCTGTTCAAGCAGGAAGTGCCGGAGATCTATGACGGCATCATCGAGATCAAGGCGGTTGCCCGCGATCCGGGCTCCCGCGCCAAGATCGCGGTGATCTCCCGCGATTCGTCGATCGATCCGGTTGGCGCCTGCGTCGGCATGCGCGGCAGCCGCGTCCAGGCGGTGGTGCAGGAACTGCAGGGCGAGCGCGTCGACATCATCCCGTGGTCGCCGAATGCCGCCAGTTTCATCGTCAACGCCCTCCAGCCGGCAGAGGTGTCGAAAGTCGTGCTCGATGAGGACACCGGCCGTATCGAGGTGGTGGTTCCTGACGACCAGCTTTCGCTCGCCATCGGCCGGCGGGGGCAGAACGTCCGCCTCGCCTCCCAGCTCACCGGTTGGGACATCGACATCCTGACCGAGGCCGAGGAATCCGAGCGTCGGCAGAAGGAATTTGCCGAGCGCACCACCGCCTTCGTTGCCGCGCTCAATGTCGATGAGGTGGTCGGCCAGCTGCTCGCCTCCGAAGGATTCCGCACGGTCGAGGAAGTGGCCTATGTCGAAGCCGGCGAGCTGGCCTCGATCGACGGCTTCGATGCCGAGACGGCTGAGGAAATCCAGAACCGTGCCCGCGCCTATCTCGACCGGATCGAGACCGAGAACCAGGAGCGTCGCCGTGCCCTCGGCGTGGCCGACGAACTGGGCGAGGTGGCCGGGGTCACGTCCGCCATGCTGGTTGCCTTCGGCGAGAACGAGATCAGGACGGTCGAGGATCTTGCCGGCTGCGCCACCGACGATCTCGTCGGCTGGAGCGAGAAGAAGGGCGGCGAGACCACCTTCACCCCCGGTGTTCTCGATGGCTTCCCGATTTCGCGCGACGAGGCGGAATCGATCGTCGTGGCCGCTCGGGTCAAGGCCGGCTGGATCGATGAACCGCCGCCGGTCGAGCAGTCCGAGGACGTCGAGGCGAGCGGCGATGACGCCGAAACCGGCGCGGAGGGCTGACGGAAAAGCCGATGGACATGCCAGAAGGCGACGGACCGGAGCGGACCTGTATCGCGACCCGCCGGGCACTCCCGGTGGATCGGCTGATCCGCTTTGTCGCCGCGCCCGATGGCAGCGTCGTGCCTGACCTGAAACGCAAGTTGCCCGGCCGCGGCGTCTGGGTCACAGCCCGGCACGATGCGGTGGCCGAGGCCGTGCGCAGGAAGGCCTTTGCCCGCGCGTTCAAGACAGCGGTGATCGCCTCGCCGGCGCTGGCGGACGAAGTCGGTGCCCTGCTGCGTCGCTCCGCACTGGCCGGTCTGTCGCTGGCCAACAAGGCAGGGGCGGTGATTGCCGGAACAGCCAAGATCGAGGGTAGCGCCAAGCGCGGCTATGCCGCCCTGTTCCATGCCGCCAGCGCCTCGCCCGCCGGCACCGAGAAGCTTGAACGGGCGGTCCGCATGGCGCGCCGCGACGGTCGTTCCGTACCGCAGATTCGACTCTTTACCGCTGAAGAATTAAGTGTGTCGCTTGGGCGCGAACATGTGATACATGCAGCGCTTGTTGCGGGTGCTCCGGCAGGTTTGGCCCTGTCTCTGGCACGCGCGGCGCAAGACTATTGGCGGACCGACCCCGCTCCGACGCCTTCTCCCGATCCTGTCGGGAAGGAGTGCGTCGACACTTGCATTTCGATCAAGGATTCTGCTCCGGATGAGTGACGACACTAAGACTGGCGACAAGACCACTGGCAACCCCCCGATCAAGACGCTGACACTGAAGCGTCCGGTCGAGCAGGGCACGGTGCGTCAGAACTTCTCCCATGGCCGCACCAAGCAGGTCGTGGTTGAGGTCAAGCACAGTCGTTATCCGGCCGCAGGGCAGGCCCCGGCGAGGCCGGCTGTCGCTGTCGCGCCCCAGCCCGCCTCCCGTCCTGCTGCGCCGCCGCAGCGGCCCGGCCCGGCCGCGCCGCCGCAGAAGACCGGCGTCGTGTTGCGCACGCTGACCGATGACGAGCGCGATGCCCGCGCCCAGGCGCTGATGGATTCGCGCCGCCGCGAGGAAGATGATCGCAGGCGGATGGAGGCCGAAGAGCGGGCCCGTCGCGAGCGCGAGGAGCGCGATCGCCAGGAACGCGAGGCCGCTGAAGCCAGAAAGCGTGAGGAAGAGGATCGCCGCCGCGCCGAGATCGACGCCAAGCGCCGGTCGGAAGATGAGGCCCGTCGCCGTCTTGGCGACGAGTCGCATTCCCGCACGCAGCCGGCCGCGCCGGCCGCCGCAGCAACGCCATCGCCGGCGGCGTCGCCCCGTGGTCCGCGTTTCGAGATCGGGGCCCGCCCTGCGTCGGCACCGCGCGACGGGATGTCGCGCCCGCCGATGCGTGATCGCGACGGTGCCCCCCGTCCTGCGGCCGGCCCGCGCGACAGCGCGCCGCGT
>CALCZO010000322.1 GCA_937903315.1 uncultured Alphaproteobacteria bacterium | reverse complement strand
GAGATGGTCCGTGCAAACGGCGAGGCGAGGAACACGATCTGCCGCGCGATATGCTCGGGGTTGACGAATTCCTTGATCGACACGCCGGCAAACAGCCGTGCGGTCATCTCCTCATGCGCGATGTTGTGCTGGCGCGCCTTGTTGGCGATCACGCTCTGGATTCGCGGCCCGTCAACCAGTCCAGGACAGATGGCGTTGACCCTGACGCCATGCTCGCCCAGTTCCGCCGCCAGCGCCTTGGTGAAGCCGATCACGCCCCACTTCGCCGCCGCATAGGGCGCCCGGCCGGGAAAGCCGTGCTTGCCGGCCTGGCTGGACAGGTTGATCATGCTCGGGTTGTCCGACTGCAGCAGCATCGGCACCGCAAGCCGCGCGCAGTTGAACGGCCCGGTCAGGTCAACCGCGATGCAGCGATCCCAGTCCTCGACCGCGATTTCGTCAACCCGGCCCGTCGGCCCGGCAATGCCAGCGTTGTTGACGAGACAATCGAGCCCGCCGAGCCGCGCCCGCACCGTGTCGAACAGAGCCGAGACGGACGCGCGGTCCGCGACATCGCAGATCGACCCGCTGATTGCCGGATCGGATGTGGCCATCGCATCGAGCGCGGCGGTATCGACATCGCAGATATGCACCCGCGCGCCTTCGGCCGCGAACGCCCGCGCCGTCGCCCGTCCGATGCCGCCCGCCCCGGCTGTCACCAGCACCCTGAGGCCCTTGATCTGCATATCCATGTACGATCCCCTTCCCGGTCAATCGGCGCGTAGTTTGCCAGTGCTTTCGATGTGGCGTGCCGCCGCGCTGATGTCGGCCTGCAGTGCAGCCCGCGCCGCCACCGCATCCCGCGCCATCATCGCCGCCAGCAGTCCGGCATGCGATTGCACCGCCGAACCACCCTTGATCCGCGCCGGTTCGAACCGCATGTCGAGGTTGAGGATCGGGCCCGCCTTCAGCCACAATCGCTCGATCATCTCGACCAGCGACACCATTCCCGAGGCGCGATAGAGCGCGAAATGCAGCTCGCGGTTGATCGCCACCAGACCTGCCGGATCATTGGGATCCATGGCCGCAGCAAAGCGGAAATCGCGCTCGAAGCGGCCGATGGTTGCCAGATCACCCGCGCTCGCATGGCGCGCCGCCTCCTCGGCGGCAAACCCCTCGACCACCAGACGGATGCGCGTCAGTTCACGGAACTGGCCAAGCGTGAGCACCGGGACATGCACAGCCCGGCCCGGCAGCACCTCCAGAGCGCCATCGGCGGCAAGCCGGCTGACCGCCTCGCGCACCGGCATCATCGACACGCCGAGCGCCTCGGCCACCTTGCGCAGCGACAGCTTGTCGCCCGGCCCGACCCGCCCTGAGATCAGCAGCTCGCGCAATTCGCGCGTCACCCGCTCGCCCAGCGTCTCGCGCGCCGGCGTCACCGTCTCGGAAAGGGGCTGGACAAGACTGACCATGTCATGCATCCTAACTGTGATCACAGATCGCGGCAAGCGGTTCTCGGGCCGCCCGCCACAACGCCTGCGAAAAAAACGACCGGGCGATACTCTAGGGAGACGACCATGAACGACCTCATAAAGGCAGGACTTTCGCGCCGCCATGCGTTGGCGGGGCTTGGTGCGGCGGCGGGACTTGTCTCGATGCCGGCTCTGGTGCGGGCACAGGGCGCGGACGTCGTGCGCTTCGGTCATCTGACCCCGCGCACCGGCTTTCTCGGCCCGCTGGGCGAGTATGGCGTGCAGGCGGTCGATCTCGCCGTCGAGGAGATCAATGCGGCCGGCGGCGTTCTCGGCCGCAAGCTTGAGGCGCTGAAGGAAGATTCGGTCAACCCGCAGACGGCCTCGACCAAGGCCGAGCGCATGATCGAGCGCGACAAGGTGACCTGCATCCTGGGCGAGATTTCGTCGGCCTCGTGCCTGACGATCGCGCAGGTGGCCCAGCGCACCAAGACGCTGTTCGTCAACACCGGCGGCAACTCGGACGCGCTGCGCGGCGACAACTGCAACAGGTACATGTTCCACGTCGAGAGCCAGAACTCGATGTATGTGAAGACCTGCGGCCGCGCGCTGATGGCGCAGGGGCTGGTCAAGGGCAAGAAGTGGTTCTCGCTGACCGCCGACTATGCCTTCGGCCATGACCTGCTCAAGGTTGCCAAGCGCTTCATGGAAGCCAACGGCGGCCAGTTCGCAGCCGACAAGCTGGTGCCGACCGACGCGACCGACTTCTCGGCCCTGCTGCTCGAAATCCGCGCCGCCAAGCCCGATCTGGTGATCTCGAATCTCGCCGGCAACCAGATCACCAACTTCCTCAAGCAGTACTCGGAATTCGGGCTGACCTTCCCGGTCGCTGGCTTCGGTTTCGATACGGCTCTCGCCTGGGCTGCCGGCAAGGGCAACTTCGGCGGCACGTGGCCGGTTGTCTGGCATCACCTGCTCGACACCCCCGGCTCGAAGGCGTTCGTTGCGGCCTTCACCAAGAAGTACGGCAAGCCGCCGGAAAATCAGGCCTGGGGCGATTACCTCGCGGTCAAGATCATGGCCCAGTCGATGAACGAGGTGAAGTCGACCGATACGGCCAAGATCATGGAGCATTGGGAAAAGGGCGCCAAATTCGACGTGATGAAGACCCGTCCGGGCTATTTCCGCGCGTCCGACCACCAGATGATCCACGAGATGTACACGATCCAGGCCCTGCCGGTCGCCGAGGTCAAGAACCAGTGGGACATCTTCAAGGCCTCGGGTGCCGTTCCCGGCGCCAACGAGGACCTTGAGGTGATCGCCACCACCAAGGAAGAAGCCACCTGCAAGATGGGCTGAGTGTCCTCCCACCTCTGCCCTGACTGAGGCCAGTCCGCCGCGGCACCGCGCTTGCGGCGGACTGTTTCCCTGAACGCCGACCACCGAAAAGAAGGCTGGCGCCCTTGTCCACGCTCTTTATCCAGCAAATTCTCAACGGCCTGCTCGACGGGGTGTACTACCTGCTGATCGCGCTTGGCCTGTCGCTGATCTTCTCGCTGGGCGGCATCGTCAACCTCGCCCACGGCGC
>CALCZO010000321.1 GCA_937903315.1 uncultured Alphaproteobacteria bacterium | reverse complement strand
TGACATTGCCGAGCGCGCGATGGGCATTGCCCTTGAAGTCTGACGAGGTGGAATGGACGCTCATGGGCTTTCAGCAGTGGTTGATCCGATGCCCCATTTGTAGCGCAGCGGGCGCGAAAGGCGAGCGCCAAATCGCAGGCGCCCGCCCTGTTCAGTACACGGCGCGGCCGCCCGAGATGTCGAACACACCGCCGGTGGTGAACGAGACATCCTCGCTCGCCAGCCAGGCGATCATCGCCGCGATCTCGCCGGTTTCGACGAACCGGTTCATCGGAATTTTCGACAGCATGAACTGGATGAACTCCGGCTTCATCTGGTCGAAGATGTCGGTCTTTGCCGCTGCCGGGGTGATGCAGTTGACCAGAATGTTGCTGGTCGCCAGTTCCTTGCCGAGCGACTTGGTCAGGCCGATCAGCCCGGCCTTGGAGGCCGAGTAATGCGAGGCGTTGGGATTGCCCTCCTTGCCGGCGATGGAGGCGATGTTGACGATGCGGCCATAGCCGTTCGCCAACATCTTCGGCACCACCGCGTGGCAGGTGAGGTACGGACCGATCAGATTGACATCAATCACCTTGCGCCAGACCGCCGGCTCCAGCTCCCACAGCTTGCCGTTGCCGCCGGTGATGCCGGCGTTGTTGACCAGGATATCGATCTTGCCGTGACGGGCGACCACCGCTTCGGTCGCCGCAGCCACCGAGGTTTCGCTGGTCAGTTCCACCACATCGGTGCTGAGCGTGCCCTTGGCGGCGAGCCCGGCGCGCGCCTTGTCCAGTGCCGCGGCGTCCACGTCCCACAGCACCACCGTAGCGCCGGACGCGAGCATCCGCTCTGCGGCGGCATAGCCGATGCCGCGCGCCCCGCCGGTGACAATCGCCACCCGTCCTGCAAGATCGATCCTGTTCATACCGGCCTCCCTATGCCTGCACGGTCGTCTGCTGCTGCTCGCCCAGCCCCTCGATGCCGAGGCGCATGGTCTGGCCCGCCTTGAGGAACACCGGCGGCTTCTGGCCGAGGCCGACACCCGGCGGCGTGCCGGTCGAGATCACGTCGCCCGGCTGCAGGCTCATGAACTGGCTGACATAGGAAATGAGCTTGGCGACGCCGAAGATCATCGTCCTGGTCGATCCGTCCTGATAGCGTTTGCCATCGACGTCCAGCCACATGTGCAGGTTCTGCGGGTCCTTGACCTCGTCGGCGGTGACCAGCCAGGGGCCGATCGGGCCGAAGGTGTCGCAGCCCTTGCCCTTGTCCCAGGTGCCGCCGCGTTCGATCTGGAATTCACGTTCGGACACATCGTTGACGACGCAGTAGCCGGCGACGTGCGACAGCGCATCAGCCTCGGAGACATACTTGGCCGGCTTGCCGATGACGATGCCCAGTTCGACCTCCCAGTCGGTCTTCTTCGAGGCGCGGGGAATCTCGACCGCGTCGTTGGGGCCGACAACCGCGCTCGTCGCCTTCATGAAGATGATCGGCTCGGACGGAATGGGCGAGCCGGTCTCGGCGGCATGGTCGGAATAGTTGAGGCCAATGCAGATGAACTTGCCGATCGCGCCGACGCAGGGGCCGATGCGGACCCCGGCCGGCGCCTTGGGCAGGCTGGCGAGGTTGACCGAGCCAAGCTTGGCGAGGGACTCGGGCAGCAGCGCCGCGCCGCCGATGTCGGCGACCACACCGGTCAGATCACGGATTGCGCCATCGCTGTCGATGATGCCGGGACGCTCCGAACCGGATGCGCCAAAACGTACAAGCTTCATGGGTTCCTCACTCGGGCGTCGCTCAAGGCCGCCCCATCGTCATTGCGGATGGTTCGTTGTATGACAACGAACCTCTTGTCTGACAACCGGTTTGTCGTCCTGCCCGCTGCTTCCCGACACAGTCGTTGCGACGATGTCGGAACTCGCGGCACCCGGGTAGGGCAAACGGCTGGCCGTGCCCCGCCCCACCCTTCCACCAGCGCGCCGGCTACAAACGGACGATGCCCTTGCGGATCAGAAAGCAGCCATAAGGCCGGACATCGCCGGTCTGGATCACGGCATAGGCCTGCCGCTCGGCTTCGTAGAAGGCGAAGCGCTCGACCGCCACCATCGGCAGCGACCGGCCCACCGCCGCGTCGACCTCGCGCTGGACCAGCCCCTGAACCGCCGGAATCTCCTCCGGCGCGCCGACCACCGCCATGCGGCGAACCGGGTCGTCGACGAAGTCATCGACAGGCAACAGCGTCAGCACCGCACGGACGACCGCCACGATATCGGCCCCTGGCAAACGCACCGCCTTGCCATGCGTCGTCGCCTTGCCGATCCGCTCGGCCGGGTGCAACGCATCGACAATGGCCAGATCATCGCCGTGCCCCATCGCGGCGAGCACGTAGAGCAGGTCGGGCGAGAGCAGCGGATCAAGACCCTTGAGCATCGGATGTCCTTGGCGTGAGACGATAGAACCGCTGGGCATTGCCGCCAAAGACAGCAGTCTGCTGCGCATCAGACAGGTGGGCCGTCAGATGGGTCGCAGCCGTGCACCAGCTGTCATAGCTGCCGTTCAGGATGAGAACCGGCCAGTCCGAGCCGAACATCAGCCGGTCGGGACCGAAAACGGTCAGGAGATGATCGACATAGGGGTACAGCGTTGCGGGCGTCCAGCCCGGCGACGCCTCGGTGACAAGACCGGACAGCTTGCAATGGACACCGGGATGACCGGCAACCTCCCGCATCAGCCCGGCCCAGCGGTCGAACCCGCCGCCGGCAATATCGGGCTTGGCGCCGTGATCGACCACGACGCGGAGATCCGGCGCCCGATCGAGCCGTGCGAGCAGGGACGGCAGATTGCGCGGCTTGACCAGCGCATCGAAGGCAAGGCCGGTCGTGGCCATCGCATCGAATGCCGCGTCGAGCGCGGGCCTGGCCAGCCAGTCAGGATCGGGCAGGTCCTGCACCATCGGGCGCAGACCCTTGAGCAGCGGCCTCTCGGCCATGACGGTGATCTGATCGGCAGCGTCGCCAGCCTCAAAATCGACCCAGCCGACCACGCCGAGCACGGATGGGGTCGCGGCAGCGATGGCCAGCAGGTAGGCCGTCTCCGCCAACGACGGCGCGGCCTGAACCAGTACCGTGCCATCCAAGCCGTTGCGCGCCAGCAGCGGCAGCAGGTCAACCGGACCAAACGGACGATAGAGCGGCGCCAGATCGGGTGTCAGCCAGCCATAGTCGCCGCGGGCAGGATCCCAGTAGTGCTGATGGGCGTCGATCCGCATCGGTTCAGGTCTTGGCCGGCACCGGAGCGTCGCGGCGGATCAGCCCCTCGTTCCGGAGATCGGACCACAGGGCGGAGGGAATGACCGCATGGAAGGCATTGGCGTTCTGGGTCACTTCCTGCGGCTTGACCGACCCGAGGACCAGCGAGGCGATGACCGGATGGGCTGCGGCAAAATGCAATGCGGCAGTGGCCAGCGATACGCCGTAGGCCGAGCAGATATCTTCCATACGCCGCACGGTCGCAACGATTTCATGTGGCGCGGCCTTGTAGTTATAGACCTTGCCGCCGGCGAGAATGCCGGAATTGAACACGCCGCCGAGCAAAAGACCGATGCCGCGCCGCTGGCACTCGGGGAACAGCGTATCGAGCGCGCCCTGTTCCAGCAGCGTATAGCGCCCGGCGAGCATGAAACAGTCGAAATCACCCGCCCGTGCGAACCGCAGGCACATCTCGCTTTCGTTGACGCCGACGCCAATGGCCTTGACGACGCCCTGCGACCGGAGATCGTTCAGGGCGCGGTAGGCCCCGTCCATCGCCTCGCCGAAACGCCGGTCGATCGCCTCGCTGCCGTGCGTCCAGATGTCGACATCGTGGATGAGGACAATGTCGAACCGGTTCAGCCCCGTGCGCATCATCGATTGCTCGATCGACCGCATCGTCCCGTCATAGGAATAATCGAACTGCGCAACAAACGGCAGGCCGCCCTTGTAGCCGGCACCGTCCCAAGCCTCGTCGCCACTCGGCGCGTGATAGGTCCGGCCGACCTTGGTCGACACCAGAAAATGATCGCGCGGTTTCGTGCGCAGGAAAGAGCCCAGACGATGCTCGGCAAGGCCGTGCCCATACAGCGGCGCGGTATCGAACATCCTCACGCCGGCGTCATAAGCGGCCGCGATCGTTGCGGTTGCCTGCTGCTCGCCCAGTTCCTCGAACAGATCGCCCAACGGAGCCGTACCGAAGCCCATTACCGTCGTCGTCAAGCCGGTGCGACCCAGCGGTCTCTTGTCATAGGCGTGCATTGTCACCTCAAAACCAGCTTCGGCAACCAGGTGGTCAGCGAGGGCCAGAGCGACAGCGCAGCAAGGACAGCAAACAGGGGAACAAGATAGGGCACAACCGCGCGACTCAGCCGTTCGAATGGTACCCGAGCTATGTTGGAAACAACATAGAGAACCACGCCGACCGGCGGCGTGATGGTGCCGATCATCAGGTTGAGCACGAAGATCACGCCGAACTGGATCGGATCGATCCCCAGTTTCATGGCGACAGGTACGAGGATCGGGACGAGGATCAACATCGCGGCCAGCGCTTCCATGAAGCAGCCGACCACGAGCAGAAGAATGTTGACAATCAGCAGATAGACCAAGGGATTGACGGTCAAAGCCGTGATCCACTCGCCGGCCGCCTGCGGAATGCGCGAGATCGCCAGACACCAGGCCAGCAGCTTGGCCGCCATCACCAGTGCGACGACGACACCGGTCGTCTCGACCGTATCAAGGATCAGTTTCGGCAGATCACGCAGCGAGAAATCGCGATAGACGAACAGACCGAGGATCAGGGCATAGAGCGTCGCGGCGGCGGCAGCCTCGGTCGGCGTGAAGACGCCCGAGAGCATGCCGGCAAACAGGATCACCGGAGTCAGCAGCGCGAAAAACGCCGCGCGGAACGCCCGCCACAGACCGGCAGCGCCGGGAAAGGGGTGGACCGGAAAGCGCCTGCGGATTGCGACAATCCGCACCAGAACCATCAGCGCGGCCGCCATCAGCAGGCCGGGGATGACGCCGCCAAGAAACAGCCCGCCGACCGAAACCTCCGCATAGACGCCATAGACGATCATCGGCACCGAGGGCGGGATGATCGGCCCGATGGTCGCCGAGGCCGCCGTGATCGCGGCAGCCGTTTCGGCGTCGTAGCCCTCATCGGTCATCGCCTTGATCTCAAGCGTGCCGATGCCGCCGGCGTCCGCAATGGCGGAGCCGGATGTCCCGGCGAAGATGACCGATCCGAGGATATTGGCCTGCGCCAGTCCGCCTTTCATCCACGCCGTGCAGGCGGCGGCGAAATTGAAAATCCGCCGGGTGATGCCGGCGGAATTCATGATGTTGCCCATGAGGATAAACAAGGGCGCCGCGACAAACGTGAACGAATTGACTGCGCCGACTTCCTGCTGGGCGATCATGACGCCGGGGAAGCCGTGGTGAAGCACGAAGACGGCGCCGGCCACCGCGATCGTCAGCCAGATCGGGGGGCCAAGAAACAGGCTGGCGAACCAGATCGCCAGTATGATCAGCATGCTTTCGGTCATTGTCCGTCCCCGCCGGAGACGGAGCGGCGGACGAGCGCGCGGGCATCGCGCAGCGCATAGGCGGCAAGGCCAAGCCCGGCCAGCGGTACGATGGCATAGACGGGCCAGTATGGCAGATCGATCGATGTCATCCGCACCGTGAAGTTCTGGCCGGCCAACGCGTAGCCGTACCACGCCAGCACGAGGGCAAAGGCCAGCGCCACCCCTTGCCAGACCAGCGCGAGCGCCAGCGTGATGCGGGCCGGCAGACGCTTGGTCAGCGCGTCGATGGCGACATGGCTGCGGTTGCGCGTGGCCCGCAGGACACCGAGAAAGGCCAGCCAGACAAACGCGTATTGCGCCAGTTCGTCGCTCCAGACGATCGGATCGTTGAACACGTAGCGCATCGTGACCTGCATCACGACAAGACCGAACATCGCGAGAAACACGACGACTGTAAGACGATCGAGCATCCGCTCGGTCAGGCGGACCATGGCAGCCATCGTCGGCACTCTCCCTATACAGCAACCGCCGCCGCGACAGGCGCGACGGCGTCGAGGATCAGACACATGGACCGACCAGGATCAGGCCGATTGCAGGCGCTCGAACACGCCCTTGCCCCATTTGGCCTCGAACTTCGGCGGCACCACCTTCATCACCGCGTCGCGGAACGCGGCGACATCGGGCTGGATCACCGTCATGCCGGCCTTCTTGAACGTCTCGGTCAGTTCCGCCTCCTGCTTGAGGATCTCGGCGTCGATGTCCTTGGCCGCTTTCGCCATCGCCTCGGCGATGATCGCGCGGTCAGCATCGGCCAGCCCCTTCCAGAACGTCTCGTTGACCGAGATCGAGCGCGGCGTGATGATGTGCGACGTCATCACAAGGTACTTCTGCACCTCGGGCATCTTGCCGGCCTGAATGGTCGGCAACGGGTTTTCCTGCCCGTCAACAATGCCCTGCTTGAGCGCCAGGTAGAGTTCGCCGAACGCAATCGGCGTCGGCTTGGCACCCCAGGCTTCGGCCATGGCGTTGAACACGTCCGACGGCGGCACACGCAGCTTGAAGCCGGCCATGTCACCGACAGACTTCACCGGCTTGCTGGCCGTGGTCAGCTGGCGGGTGCCATAATAGGTGATCGCCAGCATGCGGATGTTGCGGGTCTTGACCAGTTCGTCGACCAGCCGCTTGCCGTCGGCGCTGGCTGCGCCGCGCGCGAGATGGGCCGCATCCTTCCAGATATAGGGCGCTTCCAGAACCGGCATCGCCGGCACCCAGGCGCCATAGAACGCTGCGCCCTCGCCGCCCATCTGCACCGCGCCGGCGCTCATCGATTCCACGAGTTCACGCGGGTTGCCAAGCTGAGAGGCCGGGAAGACCTGCAGATCGATCCGGCCGCCCGACTTTTCCGCAATCGTCTTGGCCGCCGCCGAAATCATCGCCACGGACGGATGGGTCGCCGGCAGCACGTCGCCATAGCGGATGACCATCTTGGTCTGGGCATCGGCCCGGCGCACGAACGGGGCGGCAACAAGAAGACCGCCTGTGGCGGCAAGCACTGTGCGTCGCGTGATCATGGTCCTGTTCTCCCTGTCAGCCGCCGGGCGGCCTGTTTGTCATTCAGCGTCGAAGTCGTGGTCGCGGGGTATCCCTAGAGACGCAGCGCCCGCGCGCGGGCGTTGTTGATATGCTCGGCCATCGCCGCGACACCCCGTTCGGGATCGCGCGTTTCGAAGGCCGCGATAATGCCGAGATGCTCGGTCATCACGGGGATGACAAGCTGCTCGGACAGACGGGTGTACTCCTGCCGGATCAGCAGCACCTTGATGGCATTGACGCGGTAGGCCTTGGAAATGATCTCGTTGCCGAGAAAATCGATCACCGAATAATGCAGGTCCCAGTCGGTGGCCTGCCCGCGCGCCATCAGATCCGGCGTCACACCCCGGCGGGCTTCCTCCAGAATCGCCTCGTGACGCTGGCGCAGCCGGGCAAATTCGGACGCCGGCGCATTGCGCACGAATTCCGCCGTCGCCTCCCGCTCAAGGATCAGCCGGAACTGGAACGCATTGCGGATCAGGCTCATGTCGACATGGGCCACCTGCATGCCGCGCTGCGGCACGGTGGTGATCAGCCCGTCAGCCTCGAGACGTGGAATCAGCTCGCGGATCGCACCCAGAGGCATTCCGGTAATCTCGACCAGTTCGCGCTGGGAGACGAACTGGCCGGGTACGATGTCGCGCGCGAGCAGCCGCTCGGTGAAGCTGGCGTAGGCCTTTTCGCGCAGCTTGACCGGTTCAGCGTCGAGCGGGACAGGGCGTAAGCTCATGCAGCCTTTTTCCCGAATTCCGCCGTCCAGCGCTGGATGGCGAGCGCCGCATCGGCGGCGGAGAGCGGGGACAGCGGCGGCCGGATGTTGAGCCATTGCGGCTCGCCGAAGGCATGAGCCATCAGCACCTTGAACGCAGCGAGAAAATGGATGCCCGAAATCACCCGACCGAGCCGGGCGATGTCGTCATGATCCTTGCCTTCAAGCGCCACCGGGCGAAGACTGCCGGCAATGAAATTGGCAAACCCGCAGATCGACCCCTTGCCGCCCAGCCGCACGGCAGCGGCCAGATCGGCTTCGTTGCCGACGAGAATCTGCAGGTCCTTGTGCAGTTTCACCCGCGCTTCGGTCTCGGCCCACACCCCCTTGGAATCCTTGACGCCGATGATGACGCCGGGGAACGCCGCGGCGAGCCGGTTGACCAGCGAAATGGACAACGCTGCGCCGGTAAACTGCGGAATGTGATAGAGAATGATGTCACGCGCCTCCTTGCCGAGAGCGCGGATCACCACCTCGTACCAGGCGAACAGTCCATCCTCCGACGGATCGGGGAAATAGAACGGTGGCGCCAGCAGCACCGCCCGGCAGCCATGACGATAGATCATCCGGCATTGGTCGATCGCATCCTCGGCGGCATTGGTCAGCACACCACCGATGATCTGGCGGGACATCTCAAAGCCCGCGACCTCAAGCGCCGCGAACACCGCCGGCCGCTCGGACGTGGCGATCATCGGCCCTTCGCCGGTGGTGCCGAACACGGTGATGCTGTCGCAGCCGGCGGCCAGTGTCCGCCTGGCGTGGCGCACCAGCAGCGGCACATCAATCGCGCCGGACGCCTCGAACGGCGTCATCAGGGCACAGGACAGTCCAATCGGATCGGCACTCGACATTGTCATCCTCGTCCGGACCGTCATCGGTCCCATGAATTGCAATCACTGACATGTTAGCCAACGTTACAGCACGTTGCAAGCATCGATCCTCGAGCGTGCCGTCTGCCTCAGGCCGTGCTGCGTCAGGAAGCCGGCAGCGGAATCACGGTGTGATAGCTGCCGTCGCAATAGGCCAGCGGCCGGGCTTCGGGCTTGAAGAAGTGAATCGCGCGGACCGCGCCGATGACAACATGGTGGGTCGACCAGCCATGAACATGGGCCACCTGACATTCGAACGAGACACGGCATCCGGCCAGCAGCGGCACGCGGCTGGCACCGTCCATCCGCCAGTCGCCATAGGTGAACCGTTCAGGGCCATGAACCCCTAGCTGGCCGCCGAAGGCGCGCGAGACATCACCCTGCCCTTCGGACAGGACATTGACCGAGAAGATGCTGTCCGCATCCAGCGCGGCGGCAAGGCTGGTCTGGCGGTTGATGCACACCAGCAGCGAAGGCGGCGCGCTGGACAGCGATGTCACGGCCGTCGCGGTCAACCCGGCGGGCGTACCGGCGCTGTCGACGGCGCAGACCACCGTGACGCCGCCGACAAGCGCGCGCATGCCCTGACGGAACTCATCCGCCGTCGCGCCGGTTGCCTTGAGAACCTGATCGGTCATCCTTCATCCCCTGCCCTGCATCACGCCGGCTTCCGCTTGCGCACGAAGCGGATAAGGTCACGAATGGCGGGAAATTGCCAGCCCGACACAGAGCCTTCGGGCGGACGGATCACTCAAACGACGGACGCAAGTCATGGCCACCATCCGCGAGCGGGATTTCATCGAGAGCGTCGCGGACGCGCTGCAGTATATCTCGTACTATCATGCGCCCGACTATATCGTCGCGCTGACCAAGGCGCACGCGCTCGAACAGAGCCCGGCGGCGCGCGAGGCGATGACACAGATCCTCGTCAATGCGCGCATGGCAGCGCTCGGCAAGCGGCCGATGTGTCAGGATACCGGCACCGCACAGGTGTTTATCGCCATGGGCGTCGGCGCGCGGATCGAGACCCGGCGCGCGGTGCAGGACCTGGTCGACGAAGCCGCCCGGATCGCCTGGGCCCAACAGGGCAACCCGCTGCGCGCCTCGGTCGTTGCCGATGCCATTTTCGAACGCCGCAACACCGGCGACAACACGCCGGCGATGGTGCATGTCGAACTCGTCGCCGGCGATGTGATTTCCGTCCATGTCGCGGCCAAGGGCGGCGGATCGGAGAACAAGGCCCGGTTCGCAGCGCTGGAGCCGAGCGATTCGATCGAGGACTGGGTGGTGCGCACGGTCGAGGGGCTCGGGGCCGGCTGGTGTCCACCCGGCCTCATCGGGCTTGGCATCGGCGGCAGCCCGGACAAGGCGATGGTCATGGCCAAGCAGGCCCTGCTCGATCCCATCGACATGCCGGAGATCATCCGGCGCGGGCCGGCCTCACCGCTCGAGGAGATGCGGCTCAGGCTGCATGAGGCAATCAACCGCCTCGGCATCGGCGCTCAGGGGCTTGGCGGGCTGACAACGGTGCTCGATGTCAAGATCAGGACCTTTCCCACCCACGCCGCCTCCAAGCCGGTCGGACTGATCCCGCAATGTGCTGCGGACCGGCATGTGCATTTCGTGCTCGACGGCAGCGGGCCAGCCCGGCTTGCGCCTCCGGACCTGTCGCTCTGGCCGGACCTGCCGTATGATCCCGCGGGAGACGGCGCGCGCCGCGTCGCCCTCGATACGCTGACGCGCGACGAGGTGGCCGGCTGGAAGGCCGGCGAAACGCTGCTGCTGACCGGCCGGATGCTGACCGGGCGGGATGCGGCCCATGCGCGGATGGTGCGGATGCTGGCGGCGGGCGAGGCGTTGCCGGTCGATCTGTCAGGGCGTGCGCTGTACTATGTCGGCCCGGTCGATGCGATTGCCGGCGAGGCGGTCGGCCCGGCCGGCCCGACGACCGCGACCCGGATGGACCGCTTTACCGAAACGATGCTGGCTGAGACCGGCCTGTCGGTGATGATCGGCAAGGCCGAGCGTGGCCCCGAAGCAATCGAGGCGATCCGCAGGCATGGCGCGGCCTACCTGATCGCGGTCGGCGGGGCGGCCTATCTGGTGGCACAAGCCATCCGTTCGGCACGGGTCGTGGCGTTCCACGACCTTGGCATGGAAGCAATCCATGAGTTCGAGGTGTGCGACATGCCGGTGACCGTCGCGGTCGATTCATCGGGCACGTCGATCCATACGCTCGGCCCGAGCCTGTGGCGGCGATGAAAAAGACCGGGACGCAACCCGGCCTTTTCCAGTTCTGCGGCAGTGCCGTGCGTCACATCATGCCGAGCATGCGTGGCAGCCAAAGCGAGATTTCGGGAATGTAGGTGACCACGACGAGGAAGCACAGCATCGTCAGCAGCCACGGCCAGACCGCCACCGTCAGTTCGGTAATCCCCATCTTGGTGATGCCGGACGCGACGTAGAGGTTCAGCCCCACCGGCGGATGGCACATGCCAACCTCCATGTTGACGACGATCAGGATGCCGAAATGCACCGGATCGATGCCGAGCTTGACCGCCATCGGGAACAGGATCGGCGCCATGATCAGGACGATCGACGACGGCTCCATCACGTTACCGGCCAGCAGCAGCAGGATGTTGACCATCAGCAGGAACACGATCCAGTTGACGCCGGTCGAGGAAATCCACGCCGCCATCGCCTGCGGAATGTTCTCATGCGTCATCAGGAAGGAGAACAGCACCGCGTTGGTGATGATGTAGAGCAGCATCGCGCTCATCGAGGCCGACGACAGCAGAACCTTCGGCACGTCCTTGAGCTTCATGTCCTTGTAGACGAAGACCGCGACGATGAAAGCATAGGCCGCGCTCATCGCCGCCGCTTCGGTCGGCGTGAACACGCCCGAGTAGATGCCGCCGATGACGATGAAGATCAGCAGCAGGCCCCAGAAACTGTCGCGGAACGCCTTCAGCCGCTGCGCCAGCGTCGCCTTGGGCATGCGCGGATAGTTGTTCTTCCACGCGCGATAGAAGGTGGTCAGGCCGAGCAGACCCGCCAGCATCAGGCCGGGAATGACGCCGGCCATGAACAACTGGCCGACCGAGGCCGACGTGACCTTCTCGCCCATCGGCCCCTCGACCACCATGCCGCTGGTGGCCACCGCATACATCACCATGACGATGGAGGGCGGAATCAGGATGCCAAGCGCGCCTGAGGTGGTGATGACGCCGGCGCCGAAGCGCTGCGGGAACCCCTGCTTGACCATCGCCGGCAGGATGATCGACCCGATGGCAACGACCGTAGCTGGCGACGAGCCGGAGACAGCCGCAAACAGCGCGCAGGCAACGACGCCTGCCAGCCCAAGGCCACCATACCAATGACCGACCATGGCGGTGGCAAAGTTGATCATCCGCCGCGCGACGCCGCCTGACGTCAGAAAATTCCCCGCCAGAATGAAGAACGGGATCGCCATGATCTCGAACTTCTCGATGCCGGTGAACAGTTTCAGGGCAACCGAATCCATCGGCACTTCGGTGAGCGTGAACAGGAATGTCAGCACGGTCAGGCCGAGGGCGATCGAGATTGGCATGCCGGTCAGCATCATCGCGACCAGCAGCACGAAAATCATCGTCACGCGCAAGCCGCCGGACATCGGGATCAGGCCATACTTGCCGGCCAGACAGGCCAGGAACAGCACAACCGGCGTCAGGACAATCAGCCAGCCATTGCGGGGGGAACCGGGCGCGACAGCCCCGGCCGCGGGCATCAGGGGGGCGCTCATCGGCCGTCTCCATGGGCAAGGGCGCCGGGCAAGGTCGGCGTCTCATCCTCGAGACCGTCGACATGGGCGTGATCATGATGCGGAAGATCGCCTGTATTCATGAAGCGGCGGGCGACCTGCAGGAAACGGAAACACATCAGGTAGGACCCGAGCGGAACCGCCAGATAGACCAGCCACATCGGCACCTCGAGATCGGCCGAAACCTGCTGGGTGTGGGCGATGTGCCAGACGAAACGGGCGCCGAGCGAACCGACGATGAACGTGAACAAGGCGCCGGCAAACAGCGCGAACAGAACCACGATGCGCCGGGAGGCCGGCGCAAGCTGGTTCACCGCGACATCAACGCCGACGTGAATGCCGGTGCGCGCGCCATAGGCCGCGCCGAACTTGGCCATCCAGACGAACAGGTAGATGCACAGCTCCTGCGCCCAGGTCAGATTGAACCCGCGCAGGAAATTGAAGACGGCGCGCCCGGCCGTGAACAGCCAGTCGGCACCGACCGATCTGCCCCACTGGGCAAGAGAGATGGAAATGGTGATGCCGTAGCGATGAAGCACGGCGACGAAGATGACCACGGTTGCGACGGCAATCAGCACCGCAATGATGATCTCTTCAAGTCGATCGAGAATGCGCAGCATGACCCCTCCCCAGGTTGCTGCGCCGGAAGGGCAAAATCGCCCTCCCGGCCTTTCTTTGCTTAAATCGGTCGGCCGCTGTTACTTGCGCGGATCGCCGACCGCCTTGTAGACCGCTTCGATCGTGTCCTTGCCGACGCGGGCCGCAACCTCGTTATGGACCGGCAGCATCGCCTTGACCCACATCTTGCGTTCGGCTTCCGTCGGCGTGTAGATCGCGGTCTTGCCCGACTTCTTCATCTCGGCGAGCGCCTCGTCATTTTCCTTCTGGGAAATGTCGTTGGCATAATCGGTCGCCTCGGCCATCGCCTTGTCAAGCTGGCCACGGATATCCGCCGGCAGGCCGTCCCAGAACTTCTTGTTCACGATCACCGCATAGCCGATGTAGCCGTGGTTGGTGAGCGCGGTGTGCTTCTGCACCTCGTGCATCTTCTGGGTGTACATGTTCGACGGCGTGTTTTCCTGACCGTCGACCACGCCGGTCTGGAGCGCCTGATAGACTTCCGAGAAAGCCATCACCTGCGGGATCGAGCCCACGGCCTTCATCTGGGCTTCAAGCACCTTCGACGACTGGATGCGGACCTTCAGGCCCAGCATATCGTCCGGAGTCTTGATCGGCTTGTTGGCCGAGAACTGCTTGAAGCCGTTGTCCCAGTAGGCAAGGCCGGTGATGCCCTTGTCGGTCAGCTTGTCGAACAGCGCCTTGCCGAGCGGACCCTTGGTCACCGCTTCCAGCGTCTTGCGGTCCTTGAACAGGAACGGCAGGTCAAACACCTCGAATTCCTTGGCGCCGAGCGGACCGAACTTGGCCAGCGACGGGGCCAGCATCTGCACCGCGCCAAGCTGCAGCGCTTCGAGCTCTTCCTTGTCCTTGTAGAGCTGCGAGTTCGGGTAAACCTCGACCTTGACCTTGCCGGCGGTGTATTTCTCGGCCAGTTCCTTGAACTTGTCCGAGCCCTTGCCCTTGGGCGTGTTCGGCGCCACGACGTGGCTGAGCTTGATCACGATCGGGGCCTGGGCCAGCGCAGCGAAGCTGGTTGCAGCCAGCAGAGCAGTGGCGGCGGCCAGCTTGGTGACCATACGGCGGGTGGTGAGCATTGTGTCTTTCCTCCTCAGACAGGTGTTTTCCCTATTAATCAGGGAATCAGGGGGTCCCGCAAGGGGACCGGCAACAATTCGCACGGCGTGCGTTCGCGGCCGAAGCGGCCGGCCAGGCATCGCAGGCGCACATCAGGCAAGTTCGGCTGTCGCATCCATGGTCAGGGCACCCGACTTGGCCGCCCAAAGACGCGCTTCGGCGCCTTCGACCCGCCCGCTGACGGTGAACGGATCAATGTGGAATGTCGGCGCGAGCGCACGGAATGCAAAGGTGCGGACGACCCGGTCAGGGTGGGCGCGGCGCAGTCCATCGAGCAGCAACGTCGCGATCAGCGGTCCGTGAACGATCAGGCCGGGATAGCCTTCCACCGTCCTCGTGTAGTCGAGATCGTAGTGGATGCGATGGGAGTTGAACGTCAGCGCAGAATAGCGGAACAGCAGCACCGCATCGGGAACAACCGGCCGGGTCCATTGTGCATCGCCCGGCGCGGCCAGCGGGGCCGGCACCGGCGCACCGGGAGCGGCGGCCTCGCGATAGACGATGTCGTGTTCCTCCTCGATCGCCAGCCCCGTCTCGCCCGTCATCTCGTGACGCACGGTGACGAACACCAGCTCCCCCGAACGACCCGACTTGTGCTCGACCTTCGTCACTGTCGAGATGCGCGACACGGTTTCGCCGATCACCAGCGGCTTGCGGAACTTGAGGCGGCTGCCGGCCCACATGCGGCGCGGCAGCGGCACGGGCGGAAGGAACCCGCCACGCGCGGGATGCCCGTCAGGCCCTGCCTCGACCAGCGGGCTGACGGGGAGAAAATGCAGCCAGTGCCAGATCGGCGGCAGCGCCGTCCCCTCGGAATAGGGCGCGTCATCGCGATCAAGTGTCGCGGCCAGCGCATTGGACGGGAACGGCGAAAGCCGCTCGCTGCGTGTCTCATGCCGGCCGATCCACTGGCTCAGATGCGCCATATCCACGGTCATTCCGCCGCCCCCCGTCTCGCGTTGCGGCCTCTGACTGCCACGGTTCGAGCATAAAGGGAATGCGGCAGATGCGGCGGCCGGAGCGCTAGTTGAGGAATTCAGGCGAGATCAGGCTCGGGATGAACAACGTCACTTTCGGCCACAGGATGATCAGCGCCAGCACCAGAAACATCGGGATCAGCATGATCAGCACGTCTTTGAGTGCCTTTCGAATGTTGATGCCGGCCACCGAACAGGCGATCATCAGGCACAGGCCATAGGGTGGTGTCACCAGCCCGAAGGCGAGGGACACGATGCCGATCATGGCAAACTGGACCGGGTCCATGCCGACAGCCTTGGCCAGCGGCGCAAGAATCGGACCGCAGATGATGATCGCGGGGATGGCATCGAGGAAACAGCCGACCAGCAGGAAGACGCCGGCGATGAAAAAGCCGGTCTCATAAAACCCCATGCCCCAGGCCGAGACCCCGGTCAGGATCACTTCCGGAATCTTGTAATAGGCCAGCAGCCAGCCGAACACGCTTGCGGTGCCGACACATAGAAGCGTGACGCCGGCCAACTTGCCGGTGTCGAGCAGCGCCGAGTACAGACCCTTCATGTCCATCTCGCGATAGACGATGAGCGACAGGAAACCTGCATACAAAACGGCAATCGCCGCGGATTCGGTGGCGGTGAACCAACCGAAGACCTTGCCGCCGATGATGATCGCCGGCGTGAGCAGCGCCAGCGACGCCTGCGACAGAGCCGCCAGCAACTGCACGAGCGTTGAACGCGGATAGGTCGCATAGCCGCGGCGGGTGGCATAGACATGCACCGTCGCCATCTGCGCGCCGGCAATCAGCAGGCCGGGGATAATGCCGGCGAGAAACAGCGCTCCGATCGACGTGGTCAGGATGCCGCCCCAGACGATCATCAGGATCGACGGAGGAATGATGACCGCCATCACCGACGAGACTGCGGTGATCGCCACCGAGAAGGTGTCGTCATAGCCTTCCTTGCGCTGCGCCTCGATGAAGATCTTTGACATGCTCGCGGCGTCCGCCGTCGACGAGCCCGAGATGCCAGCAAAGAAGAACGAGATGACGACGTTCATCTGCGCAAGACCGCCGGGGAAATGTCCGACAAGGGCCCGCGCCAGCTTCATCAGCTTGTTGGTGATGCCACCGACGTTCATCAGGTTGGCGGTCAGCAGGAAGAACGGAACGGCCAGAAGGATGAAGGAATTGAAGACGTTGAAGCTCTCGCTCATCAACGTCATGGTATCCAGTCGCGGTTCGATCAGCAGCGGCGGCAAACAGGCGAGCGCCAGCGCAAAAGCCACCGGAATCCTGAGAAAGAGGCACAGGAAAAAGCCCCCGAACAGAATGATCGCCGCCTGTCCGGTCGTCAGTACACTTCCCGTCATTGGTCTGACGTCCTTCCCGAGGCGATTCTGAAGTCATCGATAAACTGTTCGGCCATGAAGACCAGCCATGTCACGCCCGCCATCGGCCAGGCGATGTGGATCAGCCAGAGCGGCAGCTCGGCGAGTTCCGATGTCCGGTTCCAGGCAAAGCGGGTGAATTCGATGCCGCCAATGACGAAAATGACCGCAATGACAAGAACGCCCAGACGGCTGACGATGCGCATGGCCGCGTTCACCCGAGGCCCCATTGCCGGCAAGAGATCGACGTCGAAATGGGCCGCGTTGCGCACGCCCAGCATCGCCCCGATCATGATCGTCCAGATGAACAGGAACCGCGCCATTTCCTCGGTCCAGATGTAGGCCGGGATCAGTTCGGTATAGCGCGATGTGATCTGGACCGTCACCGGAACGACAAGGATGGCCACCGCAACGACCACAAGATGATTGAGAAAGGCGGCATAGGCGGCCGTGAACCGTCGCCACATTCCGGTCGGGTTGGTCATCGAGGTCTGCATCGCATCTTCCATGAAAAACAACGGCCCGGAGCAACTCCGGGCCGTCCGTCACTTATCAGATCGCGTTCATCGCCTTGAAGATGCCTTCGGCGTCGATCTCCTTGGCGTAAGCGGCAAGCACGGGATCGACGAGCTTCTTCATATTGTCGCGATCCTCGAACTTGATGCGCTTGAGCTTGCCGGCCGCCTCGAGCTTTTCGAGGATGGCCGAATCGCCCTTCGATTCGATGCCGCGCTCGTAATCCGCCGCTTCCTTGCCGGCCTGGATCACCGCGTCCTGCAGGTCCTTGGGCAGGCTCGCCAGCGTCTTGGTCGAGAAGCAGATCGGGCGGATCGACACCGCATGCTGCGTCATCAGGATGTTCGGCGCGACTTCGTAGAACTTCATCTGCTCGATGCCGGCCGCCTCGTTCTCGGCCGCCGAGATGACGTTGTTCTGGATCGCGTTGTAGACCTCATTGTAGGCAATGACCGTCGGCGACATGCCGATGGCCGAGAAGGTGCGCGACCAGATCGGCGCACCCTGCACGCGGACCTTGAGGCTCTTGATCTCGGCGACGTTCTTGAGCGGCTTGTTGGCGAACAGGTTGCGCACGCCGCCGCCGCCGTAGCCGATCAGACGGACACCGGCCTTCTTTTCAACTTCATCAGCGATCGGCTTGAGCAGGTTCTTGTTCACGACCGCTTCCATGTGCGGGAAATCGCGGAACACGAACGGCGCGTCGATGAACGGGGCGGCCTTGGCAAAGGTCGACATATGCGCCGGCGAGACGATGGCGTAATCGACGTTCTTGCCCTGCGCCATGTACTCGAAATACTGCTTCTCGAGACCCAGCGACGAGTTCTGATGCAGCGTGAAGTTGATCGGCTTGTTGTAGAGCGCCTTGACGCGCTCCTGGAACTTCAGCAGCCCCTGCGTGAACGGATGCGCCTCGTTGAACTGCACCGCGCCCACCAGCGTCGGCGCCGCCTGCGCCCGCACAATCGCCGGGCTGGCCACCGTTCCGAGTGCAGCGGCAGCGCCCAGTCCCTTGATAAAATCACGACGTTGCATGGATGGTTCTCCCTTTGGATTCTTGTTTGCGGTCTGGATTTGACCCGCGCACGATCGCAGGCCGTCGACAATGGGGCGCATATTGTCAGATATCCTACAACTGCGCCAGCCCGGAGACGCCTTTTGACGCCACCTTGTTCACATCAGAAGTCCACCATTGATTTCAATGACTTGACCGGTGATGTAACCGCTCATTTCGTTCGAGCCGAGAAAGAGATAGACCCCGACGCAGTCCTCTGACGTGCCCAGACGGCCCAGCGGCACGTTCTTGCGGGTCGCTTCCAGCATCTCCGCATTCGAGTAGCGCTCGTGGAACGGTGTCAGGATGGTGCCGGGCGAGACCGCATTGGCCCGGATGCCGAAGGGCGCAAATTCCTTGGCCATCGTGCGGGTGATGTTGGAGACAAATGCCTTCGCGCTGCCATAGAGGCCCGCCCCCGGCCCGGCACCGTTCCGCGCGGCGATTGACGTCGTGTTGATGACGACACCGTTGTCCTTCTTCAGGTGCGGCAACGCGCAGCGGGTGGCATGCAACACCGAGCGGATGTTCAGGTCGAGAACCTGATCGTACACTTCGTCGCCGAATTCCGCCAGCGGCTGACGCTTGACCAGCGCGCCGGCATTGTTGACCAGGATATCGATGCCGCCCATCGCGGCAGCCGCCTGATCGACGATACGGGCCACCACATCGGGCTTGGTCACGTCGCCGGTGACCAGCCATGCCTCGCCGCCGCGGGCCTTGATCGAATCGACGACCGCCTGTCCCTTGTCGACGGACGCATTGGCATGGACGGCGACACGGGCACCGTTGGTGCCAAATCCGAGGGCCGCGGCCGCACCGATCCCTGTGCTCGCGCCGATAAACAGCACCTTCCTGCCCTGCAAACCCGGAATCATTCTGTCGTTCTCCTGTTGTGGCCGACGGCGGGCGCTCGCTGTCGAGCAACGCGCCCCCCCCTTTTGCTGAGGCCATTGTGATCACAGTTTGCGCGGCGATGAAACTCCCCACGTCCGCCTTTTTGCTAAAACGTCTTGGCAACACCCGCCGGATCGGCAAGACTGTCATCATACAACACAAAGCCAATCAAACGGGAGGACCCATGACCATGCGTTTCACCACATCGGCACTTGCCGCCGTTGCCCTGACAGCCCTCGGCACAGCCGCCGGCGCGCAGGATCTCCGCATGATGACCGGCCCGCAGGGCGGCATCTGGGTACCGCTCGGCGGCCAGCTCAAGGATATCTGGGAGAAGGGGATCGGCGGGGCAAAAGTCGCCACCCTGCCCGGTGCCGGCATCGCCAATGTCCGCGCCATCGAGGAAGGCAAGGCCGATGTCGGCTTCGGCAACTCGATCACCACGGCCGATGCGATCGCCGGCAATGCTCCTTTCGGCAAGAAGCACGAGAAGGTGTGCAACGTCGCCTCGCTCTATCCGCAGTATTTCCAGGCCATCGTGCTGGCTGACAGCGGCATCAATTCGGTCAAGGATATCAAGGGCAAGACGATCACGACGCAGCAGCGCGGCAACACGGGCGAACTGATCACCCAGAACTTCCTCAAGGCCTATGGCCTGTCCTACTCGGATGTGAAGGTCAATTTCGGCTCCTACACCGAGAGCGTCGAGCAGATGAAGGACAAGCAGGCCCATATGTTCACGCTCGGGGCCGGCGTCCCGCTCGGCGCGGTGATGGATCTGGCCGCCGGACGCGACATCAAGCTGCTCGACCAGACCGATTCATTGGCCGAAATGAAGAAGATGAATTCAGGGTATGTCCTGCTGCCGATTCCGAAGGGCACCTATCCCAAGCAGGACAAGGACGTGAACGTGATCGCCTATGCGACGCATCTCGTCGTGTCCTGCGCGCTGCCCAACGATCTCGTCTACAAGATGACCAAGGCAGTGTCCGAGAACACGGCGCTGCTCGGCAATCTCAACAAGGCGATGGCCAAGCTCACCCCGAAGGACATGGGTGCCGATGTCGGCGTGCCGTTCCATCCCGGCGCGGCGCAGTTCTACAAGGAAAAGGGCGTCGCGGTGAAGTAACCGCCCGCATCTCGCGACAAACAAGACTGACAAGGGGCGCTCCGCAGACCATGGCGGGGCGCCCTGTTTCCCTGGGGAGGGCGTTTCGTGGTTCAGAGCGGGATCCGGCGTGAGCCGGTCAAGGCGATCATAGCAGCCATCGCGATCACGATGTCGCTGTATCACATGTATGTCGTGTGGTTCGGCGCACCGGAACAGCACCTGTTCCGCGCGCTCCACCTGATGTTCGCGCTGTCGCTGACCTTCCTGTGGTATCGCCGGCGGACGCTGACCGAGGATGAACTGGCGATGCGGCCGGAAGCGGCGCAGGGCTTCATTCCCCCGACTCTGGGCGATCTGGCGCTGATCGGCATTTCGGCCATCGCCATCGGTCATGTGTTCGTCAACTACGACTATTTCATCAACCGCATCTATTACGTCGATGACCTCAGCCTGTTCGATCAGGCCTGTGGCATCGCCCTGATCGCGATCATTCTCGAAGGCACGCGGCGCATGATGGGCTGGGCCCTGCCGATCACAGCGCTGGTGTTCCTCGTCTACGCGCTGTTCATCGCCCGCGTCGAACCGATGCGGCTGCTCGACCAGCTCTACATGACGACCGAAGGCATTTTCGGCATGCCGCTCGGCGTGTCGGCCGCCTATGTGATGATCTTCGTCGTCTTCGGCGCCTTCATGGAGCGGACGGGTACCGGCCAGCTGTTCATGGATTTTGCCATGGCGATGACCGGCAGCAGCTCGGGCGGTCCGGGCAAGGTCGCCGTGGTCTCGTCCTCGCTGTTCGGCACCATCTCCGGCTCGGCAGTTGCCAACGTCATGGTGACCGGCCAGATCTCGATCCCGATGATGAAGCGGACCGGCTTCACGCCGCATTTTGCCGGCGCGGTCGAGGCCGTCGCCTCCACCGGCGGCCAGATCATGCCGCCGATCATGGGAGCGGCCGCATTCGTGATGGCCGAGTTCATGGGGGTATCCTATGGTCAGGTGATCATCTGGGCAACGATCCCCGCAATCCTCTATTTCGTCGCCTGTTTTGCCTCGGTGCATTTCGAGGCCAAGCGGCTCGACCTGCGCGGCGTGCCGCGCGAGGAACTCCCCCGGCTCGGCGAAACACTGCGGACCAAGGGGCACCTGTTCCTGCCGGTGGTGACCATCCTCGGCGTGATGTATGCCGGCTACAGTGCGCCGCTCGCCGCCCTTGCCGGCACGCTCGTATGCTTTCCCGTCGCGGCGCTGCGGGCCAACACGCGGCATGCGGTGACGCTGAAGAACCTGCTCGAAGCGCTGATCGACGGGGCGAAGAACACGCTCGCCGTGGCGCTCGCCTGTGCCTGTGCCGGCATCATCATCGGAATCGTCACGCTGACGGGGCTGGGCATCACCTTCACTCAGGTGGTGGTGCATCTGGCGCAGGATACCCTGCTGCTGGCGCTGATCCTGACCATGATGGCGGGCATCCTGCTCGGCATGGGCATGCCGACGACACCGGCCTACATCATCATGTCGGCGCTGCTCATTCCGGCGATCATCAAGCTGGGCGTGCCCAAGCCCTCGGCGCATATGTTCGCCTTCTATTTCGCCATCCTGTCGGCGATCACGCCGCCGGTGGCGCTGGCGGTCTATGCGGCGACGGGACTTGCGAAATCGGACCTGTGGAAGACCGGCTGGTCAGCGGTGAAGGTCGGCTCGGCCGGCTTCATCGTGCCGTTCATGTTCGTCTACGATCCGGCGCTCCTGATGATCGGCAGCTGGCTCGACATCCTGCATGTCTCGATCACGGCCACCGCTGGCTGCCTGCTGCTCTCCGCCGGGCTTGCCGGCTACTTCATCGGCCCGGCCAGCACCGTCCAGCGGGCGCTGCTGATCGGCGGCGCGTTCGCGCTGGTCGTGCCGGGCATCGTGACCGATCTGATCGGTGCGGCGGTCACCGGCGGCGTAACGCTGTGGCAACTGGCTGAACGCAAGAAGGCGGCCCCCGCGCGCTAGGGGCCGGCCTAGATCTGACGCTGCGGCAGCTGGCGGATCAGCGTGCTGCGCTGCAGGCCGGCGGCGGGGTAGTCCTTTTCACGCAGCCGGTCGTAGCTGAAATCCGGTTCTGCCAGTTTCAGCCGGTCGACGATTTCCTGCGAGCGCTGGTAGTTGCCCGAGATCAGATGCAGGGCGACCAGATAGCGCATCGGCGCGGCAAACTCCGGCGCCAGCGCGTGACTGGCTTCGCCCATGTGGATCGCCTCGTCGAGTTTGCCCGCCATCGAGCCGGCGATGCAGCTCAGCGCGTCGAGCTGGAACCGTGTCGGCGACCAGCCGGCGATCGATCGGGCAAGCTGGGTATCGCGGAAGCCGTCTTCGGACTGGCCGAGATGGCACTTCGACACGCCAAGACAGGCCCAGCCGATCGGATTGGACGGATTGACCGCCACGCTGCGCTCGGCAAACTCGAAGGCATTCATGTAATTACGGCGCAGGATGGTGTGCACGTGCGCGCCCAGCGCCAGCACATAGGAATTGTGCGGGTCCTTCTCCAGCGCGTGACGGAGAAAAGCAAACGCCTCCTCCTCAATGGTCTTGCGGCAGGTGTACTGCCGTTCGGCAATCAGGAAGGTCCGGAGGTAGGCCCGCCACGCCAGATAGATGCCGCGCCCGTCAAGATCGAAGGCCCGGGCGAACAGCCGATCCGCCATGTCGTAATTGGCCCGGCCAAGCCGGAACAGCGTCCGGATGCCTTCCTGACACAGCGCGGCGGCGGACCAGGAGTCGGGCTGGGGACTGGCGGGAAGCATGAACCGGTCTGCCGCAGCGCCGACCGCCTCGTTGATCTGCTGCAGCAGCCGGGCATTGGCGGGACTGTGGCGGCCGAGTGCGGCCGCCGGAATCACCGAGCTCCAGAGCAGTTCGCCGGTCTCCTTCGCGCTCAGTGCGAGGCGGACCTCAGCCTCGCCGCCGCTGCCAAGCGCCTCGCTGGCCAGAACGAGCTGTTCGCCCTCGCCGCCGGGGGGCGGGCCATCCATGCCCGGCAACCCGGCGCGCTGGTCGACGACGCGGGCGACGCCGATTTCGCGGATCGACCTGCCGATCCCGTCGAGCACCGTGTCGACGCCCGCACGCAAGCCCGCCTCGCCGCGGAACGGCTGGAACACCAGCCGGCCGGTCGCCGACCGATGGGCATGCGCGCCTGCGACATGCGGCGTCGCCAGTGGACCCGCGCCGGTGCGGGGCAACGCCCGACGGTCGGCCAGAAAGCGGCGCTGCTCGATCAGCCAGTCGTCGAAATCCTCATAGCCGATCTCCAGTCCTTCCAGCAGGTCGCGTGCCGGCTGGTCGGCCATCATCTGCCCGAATGTCTCGGCATCGAAATCGACCGAGACCCGGGCGGCATCGAGGCGGATGAACACCTTGTCGGCGACCAGGACACCCTGCGCCTCGCCCAGCGCGCGGCGCGCTTCAGCCAAGGCCTGCCGCAGGCTGGCGGACGCCTGTTCCTTGCCGCGCGTACCCCAGAGGCGGTTCTGCACCCAGGTGCGCGTGCGCCGCTTGTCAGGAGCGAGCGCCAGCAGGGCCATCAGCGCGCAGGTCTTGCGGCCGGTCGGCGTGCAATCGGTCTCATCGGGTCCGGTGATGCGGAATGTGCCGAGCACGCGGATCGAGACGATAGACCCCGCAGCTGACATCACGCCTCCCCCCGATCCGATGCATTTTGCCCACGCTCGAACACTCCGGACAGTATCCGAGACCAAATCGACACTCCACCGGCGATCACCGGTCAATCGTGAATTATTCGTGAAATGGCACAGGGGTCACCCTTTCGCCGCTTGACGCGGGCGCGGCGGCACGATGGCTTGATCCGGTCGGCAGAGATGGTTTTTCGGGCGGGGACGCCGGACTCTGCAACACAGTGATCGGAGAGGGTGTCATGGCATCGTGGTTCTACCTGAGCGGCGACAGTGGAGACAGCGGCGACAGCGGCGACAGCGGCGATTCCGGTGACAGCGGCGATTCGGGCGATGCCGGATCGGTCACCCGGGGCGGGCGGGCGCTGATTTCGGCCCGCGACGGCGTCGTCGGGCAATGGAACCCGCCGGGCAAGCTCGCCAGGAACCATACTCCGGGACCGGCGGCGATCCATCTGTGGGATCTCCGCTACCGGCTGCTGGCGATGGAAGGCGAGATGCTCGCCGGCATCAGCTACCAGGATGGCTCAATCGGTACCAATACGCCGCAGGTCGACGTCAAGGCGCCGTCGTTCGGCGTCAGCCTGATCGGACTGGATTCGACGCTGCCCACGCCGTCGCTGCAGGAATATACGCTGCTCAAGATTTCGCGGCCGACGTCAACGGTGCTCAAAAAGCAGCTCGATCTGGTCGCCAGCTATGCGGCGTTGCGCGCCGAGCGGGCGAGCGAGATCCAGGCCCAGTCGCGCGGGTTCGTGCCGTTCTTCGCCTCGGTGATGTATCTCAACGAGACACGCCACGCCAAGACGTTCGAACTGATCTGGCTGGTGCTGAATGTCACCCGGATCATCGAGATGCGGGTCAAGCACGCCATGGCCTGCAAGCGCCCGGCCGATTTCTCGCCCCAGATCCAGCCGATGCTGCCTGCGCCGGGGCACAGTTCGTTTCCGAGCGGACATGCCACCGAAGGCTTCGTCATCGCGTTCCTTCTTGACGCGCTGAACCGCCAGATCGGTGTCCGAGGCAAGGCCGACTATGCGCTGGACAGGACCGATCAGACCTTTGTCCAGCTGATGCGTCATGCCGAGCGGATTGCGGTCAACCGGACCGTAGCGGGGCTGCACTACCCGGTCGACAGCGCGGGCGGCATGGCGCTGGCATTTGCGCTGACGCAGTTGTTCATCAAGCGCCTGAGTGGCGCGGGAACGCCGCATGCCGTGTGGTTCAACTCGGA
>CALCZO010000320.1 GCA_937903315.1 uncultured Alphaproteobacteria bacterium | reverse complement strand
CCCGACAGCGACCTCAGGATCGTCATGATCAACATGGTGCAGAACGCCTTCCACGCCATGCCCGGTGGCGGGCGCCTCACGGTGACGACACGGCGGCAACCGGCGGGCCGGATCGCACTGACGGTGCGCGATACCGGCGTCGGCATCGCCGAGGAGGATCTCGCGCGCATCTTCCTGCCGTTCTGGAGCCGGCGCGCCGATGGCATCAACGGCACCGGCCTTGGCCTTGCCATCTGCCAGTCGGTCGTCAAGGGCCTTGGCGGCACGATTGCCGTCACCAGCCGGGTCGGCAAGGGCACCACCTTCACGGTAGTCCTGCCTGATGCCGATGCCGAACCGGAGTCCGCATCATGATGGCAAGGCCAGAGCCGCTTGCCGCAGGTCAGGTTGCAGGTCACGTCGCAACACCCCGGCGCTCCGCCAAGCCGATCCTGCTGATCGAGGACGACGCGACGCTCAACCGCCTGATCACGTCGCAGCTTGGCCAGCACGGCTACCGGCTGCGTGGTGTCCTGCGGGCACAGGATGCGCTGCGCGCCATCGAGGAGGAGGAGCCGGCGCTGATCCTTCTCGACATCCGCCTGCCTGACCGCGACGGGCTCGATCTGCTCAAGGATATCCAGCACATCTGCCCCGTGATTCTGTTGACCGCGCATGGCGCGATCCACCAGGCGGTGCAGGCACTCCGGCTTGGCGCGCATGACTACCTGACAAAGCCGATTCGTCCCGAGGAACTTGAGGTTGCAATCGAGCGTGCGCTCGATCATGCGGCGCTCAAGCGCTCGGGCGATTTTCTCAAGGACCGGCTGCATTCGCTGACCACCTCGCCGATGGTCGGAGCCTCGAAGGTGTTTGAGGAAACCCGCCGCCAGATCGCGCTGTACGGGCCGACCGACGCCACGGTGCTGATTCTCGGCGAGAGCGGCGTCGGCAAGGAACTCGTCGCCCGCGCCCTCCATCAGTCGAGCGCCCGCGCCAGCCAGAGCTATGTCGCCATCGATTGTTCGACCCTTCAGGAAAACCTGTTCGAAAGCGAATTGTTCGGACACGAGCGCGGCGCGTTTACCGGCGCTGACCGGCGCAAGCTCGGACTTGTCGAGGTCGCCGAGGGAGGCACGGTCTTTCTCGACGAGATCGGCGAATTGACCCCGGCGTTGCAGGCCAAGCTGTTGCGGGTGCTGGAACTCGGTACCTTCCGCCGCCTTGGCGGCATCACCGATCTGAAAGCCAACGTCCGCTTCATAGCGGCCACCAACCGCGATCTCTTGGCGATGGGGGCGGAAGGCCGCTTCCGGATGGATCTCTATTATCGCCTGTCACGCTTCGTGCTGACTGTGCCGGCGTTGCGCGATCGCGGCGACGACGGCGTGCAGATTGCCCGGCACTTCGTGCGCACCCGGAATTTCCACCGCACGCTCGAGAAAAGTCTCGATGACAGCGCGATTGCAGCCATCCGGGCCTATCGCTGGCCGGGCAACGTCCGCGAGCTCAAGAATGTCGTCGAACGGGCGGTGCTGCTGTCGGGCGAACGGCCGCTGATCGAGGTCGCCGATCTCGGCCTCACGGTCCGGGCCGATCATCCGGCCAGCGAGGACAGCGTCCGGTTTTCCTTCACCGACCTGCCGACGATGGATGAGATCCAGACCCGCTACGTCAAGATGCTGCTCGACCGCGGCGGCTATTCCCGCGCCCGGATCGCCGAATGCCTCGGCATCTCCGAACGGACAGTCTACCGCATCCTCGAAGGCCTGCGCCGGACCCGCGGCGGCCGCAGCGGATAGGCGCGCCGGCGGGCTTTGACAGACGCGGGCCGGCGCGGCACAACACCCGCATGCTTGATGTCCTGCTCCCCTCCGGCGTGTCGCCGCTCGTCGCCCTTTTGCTGATCGTCATTTCGTTCATGACCTCGGCGCTGTCGGCGGCATTCGGGCTCGGTGGCGGGGTCGCGATGCTCGGTGCGCTGGCGGGCGCGGTCCAGCCTTCCGTGATCGTGGCGGTTCACGCCATCGTGCAGATCGGCTCCAACCTCGGCCGCACCATTGTCCAGCGGGCGCACGTCCTCTGGCCGGTGACGGCACGGTTCGTGCTCGGCTCGCTGATTGGCATCGCGCTTGGTGCAACAGCCTTTGTCGCGATCCCGGAGCGCGCCTTCATGGCGCTGCTCGGCGCCTTCATCCTGACCATGGCGTGGATTCCGAAGCCGAACATTCCGGGCCTCGACAAGGCCGGCGTCGTTGTCGGCGGCATCGTGTCGTCATTTGCCACCATGTTCGTCGGGGCGACCGGCCCGTTCGTCAACGCCATCCTGAAAGCCATCGGCGCCGACCGCAAGCAGATGGTGGCGACGCAGGCGATGTGCATGACGATCCAGCATACGCTGAAGGCGGTCGCCTTCGGGCTGATCGGATTTTCCTTCACCGAGTGGCTGCCGCTGGTTGTCGCGATGATCGCCTCGGGCTTTGCCGGCACGCTGCTGGGCACACGGCTGCTCGAGACGATGAGCGAGGCGACCTTTGCCGCGATCCTGAAGATCCTGCTGACACTGATCGCGCTCGATCTGTTCCGCAAGGCGCTCGGCCTGACGTTCGGGGCCTGACAGTCGCCGGATCGTCCGGCGATCCGGTCTAGTCGCCGGCCGGTTCGAGATCCTCGCGCCGCGGCATCGAGATGATGTTGTAGCCTGCGTCGATATGGTGGATCTCGCCGGTTACCCCGCCCGACAGATCGGACAGGAAATACAGCGCCGAGCCGCCGATTTCCTCGATCGTCACCGATTTCCTCAGCGGCGAGTGCTTCTGCTGGAAAGCGAACATGGCCCGGGCATCGGCGATACCCGCGCCGGCCAGCGTCCGCACCGGGCCGGGCGACAGCGCGTTGACCCTGATCCCCTGCGGGCCAAAGTCAGACGCCAGATAGCGCACGGAGGCCTCAAGCGCCGCCTTGGCCACGCCCATGACATTGTAGTTGGGCATCACCCGCATTGACCCGCCATAGGTCAGTGTGATCATCGCTCCGCCGTCCGGCATCATCGCCGCAGCGCGCCGGGCCACTTCCGTGAACGAGAAGCAGGATATCACCATGGTGCGCGAGAAATTGGCCCGGCTGGTGTCCGCGTAACGACCCTTCAGCTCATTCTTGTCCGAAAACCCGATGGCATGGACGATGAAATCGAGGCTGCCCCATTCGGCTTTGAGCGTCTCGAACACCGCATCGACCGTGGCGATATCCTCGACATCGCAGGGCAGCACAAGGCGCGAGCCAAGCCCCTCGGCCAGCGGCTTGACCCGCTTGCCCAGGGCCTCTCCCTGATAGGTGAAGGCCATTTCCGCCCCATGGCGCGCCAGCATCGCGGCAATGCCGTAGGCAATCGAATGGTCGTTGGCAACGCCCATGATCAGGCCGCGTTTGCCCTGCATCAGCATATCTTGAAAACCTCTTGTCCCGCCTGTCTGTGCCGGGCTTTTGCCCGGCTTTGCGACGATGGTAAAATCACGTTTGATGTCAGTACGTTACAGCACCGACAACGACGTTCACGCGTCCGGATGCTTGAGCACGATGGTCGCATTGGTGCCGCCGAAGCCGAACGAATTCGACATGACATGGCCGAGCTTGGCGTTGTCGATCCGTTTGCGGACGATGTTCATGTCGGCCATGTCGGGATCGAGTTCCTCGATATGCGCGCTCTCGCAGACGAACCCGTTGCGCATCATCAGCAGCGAATAGATCGCCTCCTGCACGCCGGTCGCGCCGAGCGAATGGCCGGTCAGCGACTTGG
>CALCZO010000319.1 GCA_937903315.1 uncultured Alphaproteobacteria bacterium | reverse complement strand
TTGGCATCGCCGTCACCGTATTGTCGGGCGACCGCGGCCCGTCAGTCGCCGCCTTTGCCCGGCGCTTTGCCGTGTCCGATGCGCGCGGCGACCTCAAGCCCGACGACAAGATCCGCGCGCTGAATGACCTGCGAGGCGATCACGGCCTGATTGCCATGGTCGGCGACGGGATCAACGACACGCCGGCCCTGCGCGCCGCCGACGTCGGAATTGCGATGGCCAGCGGCACGGAAGCCGCAAAGGCAGCAGCGTCGTTCACACTGAACCGCAGCGATCTGGCGCTGATCCCGAAAATCGTTCTGGCCGGAAAGGCCACGCGGGCCGCAATCGGTCAGAATCTGGCACTGGCATTCCTGTTCAACGGCATCGGCCTGCCGCTCGCCGCAGCGGGCAAGCTGTCGCCGGCGCTCGCCGGTGCCGCCATGGCCTGCTCGTCGATTGCCGTGGTCACCAATGCATGGGCGCTGGCGCGCCGCCGCCTGTGACCGGCAATCCGGCGGTGCCGGCACGGGCCTGCGCAAGCTGCCCGGCCAGATAAGGCACGAAGGAACGCCAGACCTCGACGTGGAAACAATCCTGGGCACGGCGCCAGAGGATGATCTCGCACTTGAAGAAGATCGTTCGCGCCACCATGCCGACAGGAAATGCGCTTGGCCTCAGGTCGAGCGGGCATCCGGCGGCGAGGCAAAGCGAGGACAAGGGCCCTTCCACCACGAGCCCGGCCTGCCGATGCGAGACATCGACGAGGCTACAGGACTGCGCGGCAAGGTCCCGTTCAAGATCGGCGAACAGCGCCCCGGCATCGCCGCCGGGCGCAAGCAGCAGCGTCTCATCAGGACCGAGCCAGAGCGCGGCACGTCCTTCAGCGGTGGCGGTGCCCAGTCGTGGCGGCAATGAAGGTCCGAACCACGCAGGCAGCGACGTCGCGCCGCGCAGGACGAATCGCGCCGCCAATGGCGACGCCGTCACACGAAGGCCATCGCCTGACAGCGGAAGAACGCCATCGCATGCCTGATCGCGCGCGACAGCAGGATGCGACTGATCAGCCATGAACCCGGTCTCCCTCAGGATCGAAAAACACAGGATCGACGACCGTAACGGCGAGGGCGCCGCCGGGCATCGGAACATGGAGGCGCTCGCCCTTGCGCGACCGTCCGGCCGCAACAAGCGCCAGCGCGATGGACCGGCCAAGAACGGGACTTGTATAGGACGACGTGACAAAGCCCAGCGCAGCGTCACCGATCTTCGGATGCGCGGGTGCAGTGATCTGCGCCCCCTCCTCCAGAACCGTCCCCGGCGTGTCGGTCAAAAGGCCGACAAGCTGCTTGCGATCACGCGCCAGCATATCGGGCCGGACCAGCGATCGCTTGCCGACGAAATCCGGCTTGGCCTTGCCGATAGCCCAGGTCAGGCCGAGATCATCGGGTGTTACAGTGCCATCGGTCTCCTGCCCGACAATGATGTAGCCCTTCTCGGCGCGCAGCACATGCATCGCCTCGGTGCCGTAGGCGACAGCATCGTGGCTGCGGCCGGCCGCCCACACCGCGTCCCAGACGGCACGGCCAAAATCGGCGGGCACGTTGATCTCGTAGCCAAGCTCACCGGTAAAGCTGACACGCATCACACGGGCGGGAATGCCGCAGACAGTGCCCTCGCGCACCGACATATGCGGCATCGCCTGCCGGGCAATGTCGAAACCCTCGACCAACGGCTGAAGAATGTCGCGCGCACGCGGCCCTTGCACGGCAATGACCGCCCATTGCTCGGTCGTCGAGGTCAGCCAGACGCGAAGATCGGTAAATTCCGTCTGGAGATAGTCTTCCATGTGGTTGAGGACGCGCGCGGCGCCACCGGTCGTGGTGGTGACATGGAAACGATCTGCGGCCAGACGCGCGATGATCCCGTCATCCATCACAAAGCCGGCTTCATTCAACATCAGGCCATAGCGGCAGCGTCCCGGCTCCAGCTTCGCAAGAGAGTTGGTGTACATCCGCTCGAGAAACCGGGCGGCATCGGGGCCGACAACCTCGATCTTGCCGAGCGTTGACGCATCGAACAGGCCGGCACTCAGGCGCGCCTGCCTGCATTCCCGGTCGACCGCAGCGTGCATATCCTCGCCGGGGCGCGGGAAATACCGGGCGCGCTTCCACAAACCGACATCCTCGAACACGGCACCGTACTCGCTCGCCCAGCGATGGATCGGCGTCTTGCGGACCGGATCGAACAATTCGCCGCGGCTGGCACCGGCAAAGGCACCGAATGTCACCGGCGTATAGGGTTGGCGGAAGGTGGTGAGGCCCACCTCGGGAATGGTTTTTCCCAGCCGCCCTGCGGCGATGGCGAGCGCATTCAGGTTGGATGTCTTGCCCTGATCGGTCGCCATGCCGGTCGTGGTATAGCGCTTGATATGCTCGATCGAGCGCATCCCCTCCTGCACGGCAAGGTCGATATCGTCCGCCTTCACATCGTTCTGGAAGTCGACGAACGATGGGCCAGCAAGATCGTGACGCCAGGGGAGGCGGCCGAGAATGCCGCCCTCCGTGCCACTATCGCCGCAGACCGTAACCGGCCGGGGCTGACCGGAAAGACCCGCGGCGCGCGCACCGGCGCTCAAGCCATCCATCAGCACATCGCCGAGTCCGAACAGGCCCCTGCACGCACCGGCGGACTGCTCATCCTGCACCGGGACGCCGGGCAGATACATCTGCCGATCGTCATTCCAGACGACCTTGCCGCGCGACTGGGAATGAAGATGCACCGACGGGGTCCAGCCCCCCGACATCAACAGACAATCACAGGCGATCCATTCGGGCGACGCCACCACACCGTCGACGACCGAGGACAGTCCCGCAGCCGTGATGCGCAGGCGGCCTCGGGTTCCGGCAACGGTCGCAGCCCGGATGACGCGGAGGCCGGCTGCCTGTGCCATCTCCAGCACGGATTCCGGCACGACAGCACGGCAGTCGGCAATGGCCGCCACGTCGACGCCGGCCGCCATCAGATCCCGCGCCACACGATAGGCGCTGTCATGCGCGGTGGCGATTACGACCCGCGCCCCGACCTTGACGCCATAGCGATTGAGATAGCAGCGCGCCGCTTCTGCCAGCATCACGCCGGGACGGTCGTTGCCGGGGAAAACCAGCGGGCGTTCGATGGCGCCGGTTGCAATCACGACCTTGTTGGCACGGACCTGCCAGAGCCGCTCGCGCACGGCGGACGATCCGGCGGGCCGGTGATCGGCGACACGTTCGGACAGGGCGACAAAATTCTGCGCGTAATAGCCGAAGGCCTGCGTGCGTGCCAGAAGCCGCACATTCGTGCGCCCGGCGAGGTCACTCAGCGCATCGGCCAGCCAGTCCCGCGCAGGCTTTCCATCAATCAGCGCCGTGGTTTCATGCAGCAGACTGCCGCCGAACGCCGCCTGCTCGTCACACAGGATGACATCCTTGCCGGCGCGACCGGCGACGAGAGCGGCAGCGATGCCGGCCGGGCCACCGCCGCAGACCAGAACATCGCAATGGGCGTGAAACTGCGCGTAGCGATCGGGGTCGGGATCATGCGGTCGCTCGCCCAACCCGGCCGCCTGCCGCACGATCGGCTCGAACACCTTCGTCCACAGCGCCGTCCCCGCCGCCTTCGGCCCCATGAAGGTCTTGTAATAGAAACCGGCAGAGAAGAACCGGCTGGCAAGGTCGTTGACCACACCGACGTCGAGCGCCAGCGACGGCCAGCGGTTCTGGCTGGTTGCCTCCAGCCCCTCGTACAGTTCGACTTGCGTTGCCCGCAGGTTGGGAGTCATTCGCCCCGGCCCGCGATGCACCGCCACAAGCGCATTGGGCTCCTCCGGGCCCGCCGAGAGGATCCCGCGCGGACGGTGGTACTTGTAGGACCGTCCCACCAGATGGACACCGTTGGCAAGCAGGGCAGTGGCAAGCGTGTCGCCCTCGCGCCCCTGATAGGCGACGCCGTCAAAGACAAACCGTATCGGCCGGCCGGCCGGTGACGGCAAGCGGAATGCCTCCTTCATAACGCCTCCGGTGCCGGAACAGGCCGCATCGTTCCGGCCTTGTAGGTCGTCACGATCCGGTCGCTGACGGTATCGCGAAGGCAATTGAAGAAGCGCCCGCAGCCATGCGTGTGTCGCCAGCGCTCGGCATGCAGACCGCGCGGGTTGGAGCGATAATAGAGAAAGCCGGCCCACTCGTCATCGCTGGCCGCCATCGGATCCGCCGGGCGGGCAACATGGGCTTCCCCGCCGTTACGGAACTCGGTTTCGGGTCGGTCCATCTGGCAGTACGGGCAATGGATCAGCAGCATGATGTCACTTTCAATGCGCGACAGCGGCGGCTGCCGCCTCGTCGATCAGGCGGCCGGTGCGGAAGCGCTCCAGCGAAAACGGGGCGGCGATCCGCTCGGGTTCGCCGGTGGCGACGAGATGGGCGAACACGTGGCCCGAACCCGGCGTGGCCTTGAACCCTCCGGTCCCCCAGCCGCAATTGACGAACAGGCCCGACACCGGCGTCTTGCCGATGATCGGCGAGCGATCCGGCGTGACATCGACAATGCCGCCCCAGTTGCGCAGCATCCGGAGCCGACGCACGGCAGGAAACAGCTCGCAGATCGCGTCCAGCGTATGGGTGGCGACATGGAGCGCCCCGGTTTGCGAGTAGGAGGTGTAGGAATCGGTGCCGGCACCGATGACCAGCTCGCCCTTGTCCGATTGCGACATGTAGGCATGCACCGTGTTGGACATCACGACGCATGGCATCATCGGCTTGACCGGCTCGGAAACGAGCGCCTGCAACGGATAGCTTTCGAGCGGCATCCGAACACCGGCCATCGCCATCACCACCGAGGTGTTGCCCGCCGCCACAACGCCGATCCGCCTGGTCGCGATGAACCCCTTTGCCGTTTCAACACCGCAGACCGCGCCTGACGCCTCGCGGCGCAGCCCGGTGACTTCGCAGTTCTGGATGATGTCGACGCCCAGCCTGTCGGCGGCTCGGGCATAACCCCAGGCAACGGCATCATGCCGCGCCGTGCCGCCGCGCCGTTGCAGCGCGGCGCCAATCACAGGATAACGGATGTTCGCCTCGATGTTGAGGAGTGGGCAAAATGCTTTTGCCTCCTGCGGCGCAAGCCACTCGTTGTCGATGCCCGCGAGCCTGTTGGCATGAATATGACGCTTCAGCACCTGTACATCGTGGGTGTTGTGCGCCAGCATCATCACGCCGCGCGGCGAGTACATGACGTTGTAGTTGAGCTCATGCGACAGCCCGGCCCAGAGCTGCATCGCATGCTCATAGATGGCTTCGGACTCCTCCCAGAGGTAATTCGAGCGAACGATCGTGGTATTGCGCCCGGTATTGCCCCCACCGAGCCAGCCCTTGTCCAGCACGGCGATGTTCCGCAATCCGTGCTCCTTGGCCATGTAATAGGCGGTGGCGAGCCCGTGTCCGCCAGCGCCGATGATCACGGCGTCATAGGCAGGCTTGGGTTCGGGCGAGCGCCATTGTTCCGGCCAGCCGCGATTGCCGGACAGGCCCTGGGCAATCACCGAAAGAGCGGAGAACTTCATTGCTCCATGCCTCTGAATGTTTGCGACCAGTTCAACATCCGGCGCCAGACAACCTGAGCCATCGCTTCCCCGTCTGCCCACGTCAGCGAGCCGCACGGCGACCCGCCCTGTTCTGCAGTCGTGTCTAGGATGATCCGGTACGGGCGTCCAGAGTGCAGCTCCGTTCCGGGCGCGCCAGGCACCAGCGGCTCCGTGATGTCCATGCTGATTTTCTTGACGTTTTCGGGCATTTCAGCCAAGAACGCCGCTACAGTGCTTAAGGGGCCCGCTTGGAGCATCCCTGCTGAGATCATCCGCCGATCGGGCGCCCTTTCTCCGGAACTTCAGGTTTTTGGCCATGCACGCCTCCACTCCGTCGAGCCCACGTCCGTCCGGACTCGTGCCTGATGCCACGGCCGCATCTGCAGCCAAGCCATTGTTCTCCTACAAGAAGCACTGGGCACATCGCTTCGGAACCGCACCGTTTTTCCCGATGTCGCGGGCGGAGATGGACACGCTGGGCTGGGATTCGTGCGACATCATCCTGGTGACCGGCGATGCCTATATCGACCATCCGAGCTTCGGAATGGCGCTGGTGGCGCGGCTTCTCGAAGCGCAGGGCTTTCGCGTCGGCATCATTGCACAGCCCGAATGGCGCGACGCGTCCGCCTTCAGGGCGCTGGGCAAGCCGAATGTCTTCTTCGGTGTCACATCCGGCAACATGGATTCGATGGTGAACCGCTACACCTCGGACCGTCGGCTGAGGCACAACGACAGCTATACGCCCGGCGGCGAAGGCGGAAAGCGACCGGACCGGTCGGTGATCGTCTACGCCCAGCGCTGCCGCGAGGCCTTTCCTGAATCGCCGGTGATTCTGGGCGGCATCGAGGCATCTCTGCGCCGCATCGCACACTATGACTACTGGTCCGACAAGGTCCGCCGGTCGATCC
>CALCZO010000318.1 GCA_937903315.1 uncultured Alphaproteobacteria bacterium | reverse complement strand
GGAAGATGTCGCCGGCCAGGATGTACTCCTTGGCCCGCGCCACCATCGCCCGGTATTCCGCTGGTGTGGTGTTGGAGACCGGTCCCGGCCCGTCGCCGAGCAGGGCGGCGGCCCGCGCCGCCTCGTCGCCCGCCGCATCATGGGCAAGGGGCGCTTCGAGTGCGCCGAGCGCCCGGTCGAGCATGTCGGACGCCGTTTCATACGCGGCCCGTGCGCTCGTGCCGTCCTGCGGCCGTACCGGCGTGACGATGACCATCTCGTCTTTCACCGCGTCGAACACCACGACGAGGCGCGGGCGGATCAGCAGCGCATCGGGTACGCCGATCGGGTCCGGCTTGGGCGCGGCCAGCCGCTCCATCTCGCGCACCATGTCATAGCCGAGATAGCCGAACACCCCGCAGGCCATCGGCGGCAGATCCTCGCCGAGCGGCAGCGCCGAGGCGCGGATCAGTGCGCGCAGACTGTCGAGCGGGGCCAGCGCCTCGGCAAAGAACGGGCCGCCGGCCACCGACACGCTGGCCGATCCGCCGGCGCAGCGCCATGTCAGGTCCGGCATCAGGCCGATGATCGAATAGCGGCCGCGCACCGCGCCGCCTTCGACCGATTCAAGCAGGATCGCCGGGCCGGCAAAGGCGGCGCGCAGCTTCAGGAAGGCCGAGACCGGCGTTTCGAGATCGCTCACCAGCCGCGCGGTCAGGCACTGGCTCTCGCCGCGCCCGTAGGCGGCGGCAAACGCTTCCTCAGACGGTACGAACGCCATCTCAGCCGCCGGTGTTGCCGCCGATTGCGGTCTGGAGCATGCGGGCATTTTCAGTCGCGCCGTAGCGGGCCTTGAGCTGCCCGATATACTGGGCGACAAGATCGCCTTCCAGCTGATCGCCGATCTGCTTGAGATACTGCTGGCCGACCCCGCTGGACGGATCGAGCGGGCTGGCCTTGGCCTCCAGAACCTTGAGGATGACCCGGCCCCTGTCGCCGCCGAGGCTGGCCGACGTCGCCTTGCCCACGGCGACGGCGAAGGCCTGCGAGGCCGCCGTCTGACCAAGCTCGCCGCCGTTCTGCCGTGTCACGGTCACGTCCTTGACCTCCGCGCCGATCTCCGCCGCGACCGCCGCAACATCGGCACCGCCATCGATCTTCGCCACCAGTTCGCCGGCCCGCGCCGCCAGCCGCCGGGCCGTTTCGTCGGCCTGCCAGCGCAGCATCACGTCGGCCTTCACCTCATCGAACGGGCGATCACGCGCCGGCTCGACAGCAGCGATCTCGAACCATACCAGCCCGCCGGTGCGCGGATGCAGCGCCTCGTTGTCGAGGCCGATGTCCGATTGGTAGATCGCCTTCAGCGTTTCCTCGCCGCCGGGCAGCGTCACGGCCTTGCCGGCCTTGTCCCTGCCGGCGGCATCGACCGCCTCGATCACCGCAACCGCAAGCCCGGCCAGCGGCGCGGCTTCGGTCAGCGACTTGCCGGCGATCTTGGCCTCCTCGACCTTCTTCTGGATGTCGTCGAGCCGGGCCTGAACCTTCGGGTCGGTCCTCAGCTTGTCCGCCTGCGCCGTCTCGGCCAGCGACGTCTTTGCGATATCGAACGGGATTTCCGTTCCCTTCTCGATTTTCACCAGCTGGATCAGCGCGGCCCCGAACGCGGTCTTGACCGGCGCGCTCACTGCGCCATCCTCAAGCGCGAACGCCGCCGCCGCAATCGCCGGATCGGCAAAGTCGCTGCGCGCCTTGAGGCCGAGATCGGCGTCGGCAGGCTTGACCTTGCGCACATCCATCAGCGCATCGAAGGTGGTGCCCGCCTTCAGCATTTCGGCAGCCGCCGCTGCTTCCGCCGCATCGGCGAACAGTACCTGCCGCACCTGCCGCTTTTCGGGCGTCCCCAGCCTCCCGGTGGCCAGCACCCGCTCGTAGACGCGGCGCAGGTCGTCGTCGGTCACCGTCAGGTCGATGCCGAGCGCGTCCGGCATTGCCGCCAGCAGTACAACCTTGCGATAGTCAGGCGCGCGGAACTGCGCCTTGTTGTTGTCGTAGAAGGCCTTGAGCGCCGCATCGTCCGCCGCGGGCAGGGCGCCCAGCATCGCCGGGGTCAGCGTGATGGCCTTGGCGGTCCGCTGCTCGGAGACGAAGCGATAGGCCGCGTCCATCAGCGTCTGCGACGGCACGGTATCCCCGCCCAGCGCTTCGGCGATTTCGCGGCGCAGCAGCGAGCGCTTCTGTTCGGCGAAGAAGAACGCCTCGTTCATGCCGTTGCGACGCAGCAGTTCGTAGAACACCTGCCGGTCGAACGCGCCGTTCGCGCCCTTGAACGCCGGCTCGGCCATGGTGATGCGCGCCACATCGGCGTCGGCCAGATGCAGCCCGAGGTCGCGTGCGTTCTGGTCGAGCGCGGCCTCGCTGATCAGCCGGTCCAGCACCTGCCGGTCGAGCCCGAGGGCGCGCGCCTCGTCATTGGTGACGCGGCGGCGGGCGCGCTGCGACAGGTCTTCGAGCGCAGTGGTGTAGTTGCGGCGCACCGTCTCGGCATCGATGGTTGTCTTGCCGACGCTGGCCACCACGGTATTGGTCTGCACCCTGAGCATGTCGCCGATGCCCCAGATGGCAAAGGACAGGATCAGGATGCTCATGATCACGATGAGGACGATGCGTCCCAACCAGTTGTTGGCGGCTTTGCGGATTCCGTCGAGCATGGCGTTTTCTGGCGATCGTTGGTGTCGTGAACAAACTGCTGGTGCTCCGATGCCCTAAAAATGCGGCAACGAAAAGAGCGCAGGTCGTTTCGGCGTGTTTTTTTGCGCCCTGGCGGGCCTCACTTGCCGGCTCGATGCAGTTTCTGTAGTCATGCGCGGGGTCATCATGCATCCGGCGGAGGCATCACCATGAGCAGCGGGTTCTATCCCGGATCGTTCGATCCGCTCACCAACGGGCACATGGATGTGCTGAAAAGCACGTTTCCGCTGGTTGACCGGCTGGTCGTCGCCGTCGGCATCCATCCCGGCAAGGCGCCGCTGTTTTCCGCCGCCGAGCGGCTGGAGATGATCCACGCCTGCTGCGGCGCGGCGGCGAAGGCGGCCGGCGTGATGCTCGAAGCCATCACCTTCGACGGGCTGACCGTCGATGCCGCCCGCAAGGCCGGCTGCAACATCCTGATCCGCGGCCTGCGCGATGGCACCGATCTCGACTACGAGATGCAGCTTGCCGGCATGAACCAGACCATGGCACCGGAAATCCAGACCGTGTTCGTGCCGGCATCCCCGCTCGCCCGCCCGATTACCGCCACGCTTGTCCGGCAGATCTCTGCCATGGGCGGCGATGTCTCCGGTTTCGTGCCCGATGAAGTCTTGCGCGCGCTTCGTGTAAAGTCCACCAAGCGCTGACCTGATTCTTTCCCGCTTCAAGGACCCCGACGATGCTCCGCAGAACCCTGTTTGCCGCCGCCCTGTGCCTGTTTGCCAGCCAGGGCATGGCCCAGGCCCCCGCCGCCAAGGCCCCGGCGCTGGATCCGCAGAACACCCTCTATCTCGACACCAAGGACGGGCGCATCGTCATCCGTCTGAGGCCCGATCTCGCGCCCAAGCACGTCGCGCAGATCAAGACGCTGGCCAAGCGCGGCTTTTATGACGGCATCGTCTTCCACCGCGTGATTTCCGGCTTCATGGCCCAGACGGGCGATCCCACCGGCACCGGCACCGGCGGCTCCAACCTGCCGAACATTCCGTCCGAATTCACGGTCGAGCCGTTCCGTCGCGGCACGCTCGGCATGGCCCGCGCGTCCGATCCCAATTCGGCGAACTCGCAGTTCTTCATCATGTTCGGCGACGGCTCGTTCCTGAACGGCCAGTACACCGTGTTCGG
>CALCZO010000317.1 GCA_937903315.1 uncultured Alphaproteobacteria bacterium | reverse complement strand
TGCACCATGCCGCAGCCGAGGATTTCCAGCCAGTCCTCGCCCTCGCCGAAGCGGATTTCCCCGCCCTTGCGCGAGCACTGGATGTCGACCTCCATCGACGGTTCGGTGAACGGGAAGAACGACGGGCGGAAGCGCATCGTCACATCCGGCACCTCGAAGAACGCCTTGCAGAACTCGGCCAGCACCCACTTGAGCTGGCCGAAATTGGCGGTCTTGTCGATCACCAGCCCCTCGACCTGATGGAACATCGGCGTATGCGTCTGGTCCGAATCGCAGCGATAGGTCCGCCCCGGGCAGATGACACGGATCGGCGGTTTCTGGGCCAGCATCGTGCGGATCTGCACCGGCGAGGTGTGGGTGCGCAGAAGCTTGCGTGTGCCGTCGGCACCCGGGTTGAAGAAGAACGTGTCGTGCATCTCCCGCGCCGGATGGTTGGCGGGGAAGTTCAGCCGCGTGAAGTTGAAATCGTCGGTCTCGACATCCGGCCCTTCGGCAACCGCAAAGCCGAGATCGGCGAAGATCGCGGTCAGTTCGTCGATCACCTGGCTGATCGGATGAATGCGCCCGCTCTCCAGCGCCGAGGGCTGGACCGGCAGGGTGACATCGAGCGTCTCGGCCTTCAGCCGCGCATCGAGCGCCGCGTCCTTGAGCACGCCCTTGCGGCGGACCAGCGCCTCTGTCACGACATCCTTGACCGCATTGATCGCCGCCCCGGCGGTCTTGCGCTCGTCAGGCGCCATTGTGCCGAGGGTGGCCAGCAGCGCAGAGAGCGAGCCCTTCTTGCCCAGCGCGGCGATGCGCACCGCCTCCAGCGCCGCTTCATCGGCAGCGGCGGCGATGTCGGCGAGGATCGAGGCTTGAAGCGGGGAAACGTCGGTCATGGCGGTCTTTTCGGCTAAAGGAGTTGACTGGCCTTCTAGAGCATGCTGCGAAAAAGTGGAAACGGTTTTTCGCCGAAAGCATGCTCTAACATCTTGAAATCGATCACGTTGTCTGCATTTCTCCAATGCTGCCGGAATGCAGCGTGATCGGGCAGAAAACAACACTGGCGGAAGTCCCTCCGCCACAACGGAACCTATAGCATGCCCGACAATACGCCCAACAAGGCTTCACCGTCCTATCGCCTCGCGATGCTGGACTCCGACTTCCTGCTCGGCGACACGACGCGTGGCGCGCGGTTCATGCTCGAATACCAGAAGGCCGAGGAGGCGCTGAAGGACCACGGCATCGCCTCGACCATCGTCTGTTTCGGCTCGGCGCGGGCGAAGGAGGGGGCGGGGGGCCTGCTCGGTCAGGCCTATGATGACGCCCGCGCCTTTGCCTGTCTCGCCTCGGTGCGTGGCGGAGCGGTCAACGGGCGCAAGGGCAATCATCGCAACGTCATTGCCACCGGCGGCGGGCCGGGCATTATGGAGGCCGCCAACCGCGGCGCGCGCGAAGCGGGCGCGCCGTCGATCGGCTTCAATATCACCCTGCCGCACGAGCAGGAGCCGAACGGCTGGTCAACGCCGGACCTTACCTTCCAGTTCCACTATTTCTCGGTGCGCAAGTTCCATCTGGCGATGCGCGCGGCCGGACTGGTGGTGTTCCCCGGCGGGTTCGGCACGCTCGACGAGATGTTCGAGATCCTGACCCTGCAACAGACCACCAAGATGCACCGCTGCCCGATCGTGCTCTACAACCGGGCCTTCTGGCAGGAGGTCGTCAATTTCCCTGCACTGGCGCGGGCCGGCGTCATCGCCGAACGGGACATCGACCTGATCCGTTTTGCCGAGACGCCCGAGGCAATCTGGCAGGAACTTGTCGCCGGAGGGCTGGAAATCCCCGCCTGACCCTTCACGCCAGCACCCGTTTGGGATAGCCAGACATCTTGGACTGTTACAGCGGATCACCAGCATGCACGCGCTTTTCATCGGCCAGACCTACATCGACGTCACCATGCTGGCGGACGAGATGCCCAAGGGCGACGAGAAATCGGTGGCCAATGATTTCGCCGTCTCGTTCGGCGGCAATGCGGTGACGGCGGCTTTCGCTTCCGCCAAGCTCGGTCAGGTGCCCGATCTTCTGACCTCGCTTGCCGATGACTGGCTCGGCCGGATGTTCCTCGACATGGCGGCCCGCTATCAGATCCCGGTCCATGGCCGCAAGGTCAAGCGTTCGTCGCTGTCCTTTGTCCTGCCCAAGGACGGCAAGCGCGCGATCATCCGCGCCCGCGACGATGGTTACATCCATCCGTATCCGCATCTGACGCTGGGCGCCTGCGCCGCGCTGCATCTCGATGGCCATCAGGCCGATGCCGCGCTGCACTACGCCAAGCTCTGCCGCGCGCAGGGCATCCTCACCTCGCTTGACGGCGGCGGTCTGCGCGACAACACGCATGAGCTTTTGCAGTATATCGATGTCGCCATCGTTGCCGAGCGGCTCTGCGAGCAGATGAACCTGTCATCCGACGGCATGCTCGATTACCTCAAGGGCCGCGGCTGCAAGATCGGCGGCGTCACCGAAGGCGAGCGCGGCATGCTCTGGTATGACGAGAGCGGCACGGTCAGCCGCCTGCCGGCGCTGCCGATCCCGAAGAACAAGGTCATCGACACCTCGGGGGCCGGCGACATCTTCCACGGCACCTACGTCGCGTCCTATCTCGCCCGCCGCAACGCCCGCTGGCGCGAGCATTTCGAATGGGCCCGCGCCGCCTCCGCCCACAAGATCCAGCATCTCGGCAACGAGGCGGGCCTGCCGTCGGTGGACGACATCCAGTCGGTGCTGAAGAAATACGCCTGAGCGGATACAGCGCGCACGGTGTCCAACGCTCTGGACATCATCGGCCCAGCAAAAACCCGCCGTTTCCGGCGGGTTTCACATTCCATCGGTGCGGGCGATTTAGGCCGCGACGACATCCGCCGGCAGGGCGCCCTTGGCCTTCTCGACCAGCGCCTTGAACGACTCCGGCTCATGGATGGCGATGTCGGACAGGACCTTGCGATCGACCTCGACGCCGGCCTTGGCCAGCCCGTCGATGAAGCGGCTGTAGGTCAGGCCGAATTCGCGGACAGCCGCGTTGATGCGCTGGATCCACAACGAGCGGAAGTTCCGCTTGCGGACCTTGCGGTCGCGCGTGGCGTACTGCATCGAGCGATCGACGGCAGCCTTCGCGGCGCGGATGGTGTTCTTGCGACGACCGTAAAAGCCCTTGGCGGCCTTCAGGGTCTTCTTGTGCTTGGCGTGGGATGTAACGCCGCGTTTGACACGAGCCATGGCTGATCTCCTGTTTCTCTAGAAATGCCGGGGCGATCAGCCGTTCGGCAGGAAATACTTGATGATGTTATCGCCGTCCGACTTGAACAGCACCTTGGTCCCGCGATGGTCGCGGATCTGCTTCTTGGTGCGCTTGATCATGCCGTGGCGCTTGCCCGACTGGGCATACATCACCTTGCCGGTGCCGGTAATCTTGAAGCGCTTCTTGGCGCCTGACTTGGTCTTAAACTTGGGCATTTGGCTCTCCTTCACGGGGCGAACCCCACGAAAAAACTCGGATAAACGAGCAAACAAAGAACCGCCACGGCAGCCCTTATCAGCCGGGCGGTTCAGCGAAGAACGGGCTTATAGGCAGAAAACCCCACCGCTTGCAAGCGCCGGACGGGCATTTTCATCGCCACGGCAGTTGCGCTTGCCGCCAAGGACGCTATTGAACGGGCCGACGCGCTCAAAGCGCCCCCGCGACGAGAACCGATCCGATGAAATTCACCCTGTCCTGGCTCAAAGATCACCTTGAGACGAACGCGACCCTCGCCGAGGTGGTGGAGACGCTGACCCGAATCGGGCTGGAAGTCGAAGGCGTCGAGGATCCCGCCGCAACACTCAGGGGCTTTGTCATCGCCTACGTGGTCGAGGCCAGGCAGCATCCCAATGCCGACCGGCTGCGCGTCTGCATGGTCGAGACCGGAGACGGCGCGCCGATCCAGGTCGTCTGCGGTGCGCCGAACGCCCGCACCGGCATGAAAGGTGTGTTCTCGCCCGCCGGCACCTACATTCCCGGCAAGGCGATCACGCTCGGCAAGGGCGTGATCCGCGGCGTTGAATCGAACGGCATGCTGTGTTCGGAGGCCGAACTGCTGCTGTCCGAGGATCACGACGGCATCATCGACCTGCCGGCCGATGCGCCGGTCGGCATGGCCTATGCCGACTATATCGGCCTCAACGATCCGGTGATCGAGATCAACCTGACGCCCAACCGTCCCGATGCGACCGGCGTCTACGGCATCGCGCGCGATCTTGCCGCCGCCGGGCTCGGGACCCTGAAAACACCTGCCGAGCCGAAGCTTGCCGGGGAAGGCGCCTGCCCGGTCGGCGTCATGCTCGATCTGGCCACCGAGGACTCCCACCTCTGCCCTGCCTTCACGCTGCGCCTCGTCCGCGGGGTGAAGAACGGGCCGTCGCCGGCGTGGATGCAGAAGCGGCTGAAAGCCATCGGCCTGCGCCCCATCAATGCGCTGGTCGACATCACCAACTACATGACCTTTGATCAGGCGCGCCCGCTGCATGTGTTCGATCTGAAGAAGGTTGCCGGCGATCTGGTCGTCCGCCGCGCCCGCGATGGCGAGAGCCTGCTGGCGCTCGACGGCAAGACCTATCGCCTTGATCCCTCGATGGTGGTGATCGCCGACGACAACGGCATCGAATCGCTCGCCGGCATCATGGGCGGCGAACACTCCGGCTCGGACGAGACGACGACCGATGTGCTGATCGAATCGGCGCTGTGGGACCCGATGACCATCGCCCGCACCGGGCGCAGCCTCGGCATCACCTCCGATGCGCGCTACCGGTTCGAGCGCGGCATCGATCCGGCCTACACGGTCAGGGGTCTCGACCGGGCGACCGAACTGGTGCTGGCGTTGTGCGGCGGTACGCCGAGCGCGATGGTGCTGGCCGGCAGCCTGCCCGACACCGACCGGATCATCGACTTTCCGTGGAGCGAGACCTTGCGGCTGACCGGCCTTGATGTGCCGCGCCCCGAAGCCAAGGTCATCCTCCAGAGCCTCGGTTTCTGGGTGTCCGGCACCGGCGAGACCGTCAAGGTCATCCCGCCGTCGTGGCGGCCCGATGTCGAGGGCAAGGCCGATCTGGTTGAGGAAATCACCCGCATCATCGGCGTCGACAACGTGCCGATGGTGCCGCTCCAGCGTGTCGATACGGTGCACCCGCCGGTTCTGACGCTGATCCAGCGCCGCACCCGCCAGACCAAGCGCCTGCTGGCCTCGCGCGGCATGATGGAGGCCGTCACCTGGTCGTTCATCTCGAAGAAGGCTGCGGACCTGTTCGGCGGCGGCGCGCCGGAACTGGCGCTTGCCAACCCCATTGCCGCCGATCTGTCCGACATGCGGCCGACGCTGCTGGCTGGCCTCGCCGCCGCCGCCCAGCGCAATGCCGATCGCGGCCATGCCGATCTCGCGCTGTTCGAGGTCGGGCAGGTGTTCCGGGGCGACAGGCCGGAGGATCAGAAGATCGCCGCTGCCGGTCTGCGCCGGGGGCTTGCCCGGCCGCAGGGCACCGGGCGCCACTGGTCCGGCGCGGCACCCGCCGGCGTTTTTGACGTCAAGGCCGATGCGCTCGCCGTGCTGGCGCAGGCCGGCGCGCCGATGGCCGGCGTGCAGGTGACGCCCGGCGGCCCGGCATGGTTCCACCCCGGCCGGTCTGCGACGCTGCAGATGGGCAAGGAGGTCTACGGCTGGTTCGGCGAACTGCACCCGCGCGTGCTCGATGCGCTTGGTGTCGACGGGCCGGTCGCGGCGTTCGAGATCATTCTCGACACCATCCCGGCACCGAAGGCGCGGCCCACGAAGGTCAAGCCGAAACTGGATCTGGCCGAACTCCAGCCGGTCACGCGCGACTATGCCTTTCTTGTCGCGGCCGACACCCGCGCCGAGGACCTGCTGAAGGTCGCCCGCGGTATCGACCGGCAACTGGTCGCCAATGTCACGCTGTTCGATGTCTATGACGGCAAGGGCATGGAGCCGGGCCGCAAATCGATCGCCATCGAAGTACGGCTCCAGCCGCGCGAGAAGACGATGACGGATGCCGATATCGAAGCGTTCAGCAGCAAGCTGGTCGCCGAAATGGCGAAAAAGACCGGCGCAACCCTGCGCGGATGACGCGGGCAGGGTGCATCGGGCGTCCTGAGTCAAAGGCCGACATGGCCGGGCTTGTCCCGGCCATCCCCGACTTGGTATCGTGAGCGCGGACGCAAGCCGTGCCGGAACGGATGTCAACCGGATTCGACCGGTGGGTGCGTCCCGCATACTGCCGCCATATTTGCATGAAATGAACGCCGCATGATCCGCTTCACCGCTTCCGTTGCACTGCTGCTGTTCGCGCTGGCCTCGCCCGCTGCTGCGAAAACGGCGAAGGATTGCGAGGCGATCAAGAACCCGATGGAATTCAACCTCTGCCTCGCCTCGCTCTCGCCGGTGCGCGGCTCGCCCGCCGCCCGCGCGCTGCGCCGTGGCCCGCCGGAAGCCACCGTGCCGTCCGGTGGCGGGAGCAGCCGGCGCAATGCCCGCGCCGCGCCGGCCCAGCCGAGGGTCAAACTGCCCGAAGGCGCCCTGAAACTGGTCAACGGCCGGGTGCGGCTGGCAATAACGCCGCGCTGACGCCATGCCGGAGTCCCATGATCCGGGCTTGCGGCCATGAATGGGCCGCCGGTGCGGAGCAGGGCGACGCCGAGCCTTTGCGAGGATCTCGTCTCTCAGCGCCCGGTCAGCGGATTGGCCGGGTCCCAGCTGTAGCCGATCGTATCGAACCGCATCGTCAGCGCGTCGATCAGCAGCAGCCTGCCGACCAGCCCTTCGCCGAAGCCGACGATCTGGCGGATCACCTCCATCGCCTGCAGCGTGCCGACCACGCCGGCCAGCGCGCCGAGCACGCCGGCCTCCGAGCACGACGGGATGACGCCTGCCGGCGGCGGATCGGGGAACAGGCAGCGATAGGTCGGGTTGGGCGTCCCGTCCGCCCCGCATTCGAACGGACGCAGCGTCGTCACCGAACCGTCGAACTCATTCACAGCAGCGGTGACCAGAGGCTTGTTCGCCCGCGCGCAGGCATCGGAGACGGCATAGCGGGTGTCGAAATTGTCGCTGCCGTCGGCAACGATGTCGTAGCCGTCGAGAAGGCCGGGCAGGGTGGCGGCGGTGGCCCGCACCGGGTGGGCGATCACCCGCACCTGCGGGTTGAGCCGTTCCACCGCAGCGGCCGCGCTCTCGACCTTCATCTGGCCGATGTCGCCGGTGCCATGGATCACCTGCCGCTGGAGATTGGACAGCGAGACGGTGTCGTCATCGGCGATCCCGATAGTGCCCACCCCCGCCGCCGCCAGATACTGGATCACCGGCGCGCCGAGCCCGCCCGCGCCAATCACCAGCACACGCGCGGCCTTCAGCTTCTGCTGCCCCGGCCCGCCGACATGGCGCAGCACGATATGGCGGGCATAGCGGGTGGTTTCGTCCGGGGTCAGCATCAGCCTGTCTTACCAGTCAATGTGATCACCGCAAACCGGAACACCTTGCATCCTGCCCCCCGTTGCCTGTACATCGCCGCCCATTGAACAGGTAACGGCGAGCGGACGGGGTCCATGTCGAAAAAGTCGATTCAGAAGGTGGTTCTGGCCTATTCGGGTGGGCTCGATACCTCCGTCATCCTCAAGTGGCTGCAGACCGAGTACAACTGCGAGGTCATCACCTTCACGGCCGACCTCGGCCAGGGCGAGGAGATCGAGCCGGCGCGCAAGAAGGCACAGCTCCTTGGAATCAAGGATGAAAACATCTTCATCGAGGACGTGCGCGAGGAATTCGTGCGCGACTACGTCTTCCCGATGTTCCGCGCCAACGCCCAGTACGAGGGGCTGTATCTGCTCGGCACCTCGATCGCCCGGCCGCTGATCGCCAAGAAGCAGATCGAGATTGCCCAGCGCATGGGCGCGGATGCGGTCTGTCATGGCGCGACCGGCAAGGGCAACGATCAGGTCCGGTTCGAACTCGGATATTACGCGCTCGATCCGTCGATCCATGTCATCGCGCCGTGGCGTGAATGGGACCTGATGAGCCGGACCAAGCTGATCGATTTCGCCCAGAAGCACCAGATTCCGATTGCCAAGGACAAGTTCGGCGAAGCCCCGTTCTCGGTTGACGCCAACCTGCTGCACTCGTCGTCCGAGGGCAAGGTGCTGGAAGACCCGAGCGTGGAAGCGCCCGAAATGGTCTATATGCGGACGATTTCCGCCGAGGCGGCGCCGGATCAGGCCACCTACATCACGGTCGATTTCGAAAAGGGCGATGCGGTCGCCATCGACGGCGTCAGGATGTCGCCGGCGACCCTGCTGACCAAACTCAACGAACTGGGCAAGGCCAACGGCATCGGTCGGCTCGATCTGGTCGAGAACCGCTACGTCGGCATGAAGTCACGCGGCGTCTACGAGACCCCGGGGGGCACCATCCTGCTCGCCGCCCATCGCGGCATTGAATCCATCACGCTCGACCGCGACGCGGCGCATCTGAAGGATTCGCTGATGCCGAA
>CALCZO010000316.1 GCA_937903315.1 uncultured Alphaproteobacteria bacterium | reverse complement strand
TATCGACTGGCGACAGCCAGCTTTTTGCCGCTCTCAGACAGTTCCTGTGCACGCGCTACTGGCTGCCGGATGGCGATTTTCCGCTGTGCGGCGATGTCTTCAATGCGCTGCGGCTGTCGGGCGACGACTGCCATGAATTCATGCACGATTTTTCGAACGAGTTCGACGTCGATCTCACCGACTATGTCTGGCCGCAGTATCATCTGGCCGAGGACGAGGCGATGGACGTGCGTGCGGCGCTGCGACCGCTGATGCGGATGGCCGGGCTGAAGACCCAGCCGCTCAACCGCGATCTGGTGCCGATCAGCATCGACCATCTGCTGCATGTGGTGCAGATGAAGCGCTGGGTGGCCCCCTCCATCGACGATCTGGCGGAAACCCATGCCGGCCTCAGCCGGTCGATCCAGCGGTTTTCGGCCCGGCTCAGGGCTGGCGGCGTTCCCAGAAGACAGCGCCGTTGAACGAGAACACCAGTTCGCCAGCCTGATTGGTGCCGGTATTGTGGTGGAACACCAGCCCCCAGCCCGGCCGCGAGGCCGACGCGCGCTTGTGCACCAGCTTCGAGCGATAGCTGATCGTGTCGCTGGCAGCGACCGGTCGCAGCCAGCGCAACGTATTGAACCCCGGCGAGGGGCCAAGCCGCGCGGCGGGCTCTCCGGCCGCCGCCGCCGCGCTGACGCGGCGCATGCGATCGCCCGCCATCGTCCGCATCCAGCCCGCTGCGGTATGCCAGCCTGAGGCGATCAGCCGGCCGAAGGGGCTGTGCCTCGCTGCTGCCGGATCGACATGGAAATACTGCGGATCGAACTGACGGGCGTAGGCAACGATATCGGTTTGCGAAAAGTCGAGTGACCCGAGGTCCAGCACAGTGCCGATGGCGATCTCGTCGAAATAGGCCAGACCGGATCGGGCTTCGGCGATGTCGGCGATCCCTTCGGTCGGGACGGCATGAGCGGGGGGGTGCGACGCGCCACCGGTTTCCGGTGCGGGCGCGGTCCGGCCGGGATGACGCAGGCCGAACAGCACCGAATTCTTCTGCTCCAGGACCGTCTCGCCGCGCTGGTTGACGACCTCGAAGCGGAACGTGACAATGCCGCGATCCGGCCGCGAGGCCGAGACGCGGGCGGCGAGCACGGTGCGCCGGGCACTCAGCCGGTCGCCGGGGCAGACCGGACGCAGCCATTTCAGTTCATCGACGCCGGGCGAGCCCATCGAGGAGGAGTCGAGCAGGAAGGCATCGCAGATCATCCGCATGTGCATCGCGGCGGTATGCCAGCCGGAGGCGATCAGCGTGCCGGTAAACCCCTCGCGGGCGGCTACCTCGTCGATATGCATCGGCTGCGGATCGAAGACGCGCGCAAAGGCGATCATCTCGTCCTTGTCGACCGTCTTGTCGCCATAGGCTTCGGTGGTGCCGGGAATGAAATCCTCGAAACAATAGCGCGGCATCGGCGGTCTGCCCGGATCAGTTGGCGAAGCGGAAATGCAGCACGTCGCCATCGGCGACGACATACTCCTTGCCCTCAAGCCGGAATTTGCCGGCCTCGCGTGCGCCGGCCTCGCCCTTGCCCGCGACATAGTCGGCATAGGCGATGGTTTCGGAGCGGATGAAGCCCTTCTCGAAATCGGTATGGATGACGCCGGCGGCCTGCGGTGCGCGCGTGCCTTGCGGGATCGTCCAGGCGCGGGCCTCCTTGGGACCGACGGTGAAGTAGGTGACCAGCCCGAGCAGGGCATAGCCCTCGCGGATGACGCGGTTGAGGCCCGGCTCGCTCAGGCCGACCGCATCGAGAAAGTCCTTCTGCTCGTCGGGAGCCATCACCGCGATCTCGCTCTCGATCTGGGCCGAGACGACCACGGCGCGCTCGCCTTCCTCGGCGGCGCGGGCAAAGACCTTCGCAGAGAAGGCATTGCCCTTGTCGGCGCTCGCCTCCTCGACATTGCAGACATAGAGCACCGGCTTGGAGGTCAGCAGGCCGAGCGTCTGGAACAGCTTTTCCTGTTCCGCGCTGCGTTCGACAAGGCGGGCCGGCTTGCCCTCGCGCAGCAGCACCAGCGAGCGGGTGACCAGATCGAGCGTTTCCTTGGCTTCCTTGTCGCCGACCTTGGCCTTCTTCTCCAGCGCGGTCAGGCGCTTTTCGAGGCTGTCGAGATCGGCCAGCATCAGTTCGGTCTCGATGGTGTCGATGTCGGCGACCGGATCGATCCGGCCTTCGACATGGGTGATGTCGCCGTCCTCGAAACAGCGGACGACATGGGCGATGGCATCGACCTCGCGGATGTTGGCCAGAAACTGGTTGCCGAGGCCTTCGCCGCGCGAGGCGCCGCGCACGAGGCCGGCGATATCGACGAAGGTCAGCCGCGTCGGGATGATTTCCTTTGACCCGGCGATGGCGGCAAGTGCGTCCAGCCGGTCATCGGGCACGGCGACATCGCCGACATTCGGCTCGATGGTGCAGAACGGGTAATTGGCAGCCTGTGCGGCAGCGGTCTGCGTCAAGGCATTGAAGAGGGTCGACTTGCCGACGTTCGGCAGGCCGACGATGCCACATTTGAAACCCATGGTCGGAATGATCCTGAAGCTGAAGATACGTGTTGGCGAGACGGTAAACGGTGGAATGGCGCAACATGCAACCCAAAAAAGCAGCTCACCCGCGTCATCGGGTCGTCACGGCGCGTGCGCCCATGGCATAATGGGAGCGGTCGAGTCGCAAGGAGATCAAAACACGGCATGGCAGTTGCGCCCGCATCAATGGAAACGCTCAGTCAAGCGGTGCTGTTTCTCGGCACGGCCGGCGTTGTCGTGCCGCTGTTCAAGCGGCTCAACGTCTCGCCGACGCTGGGGTTTCTGATTGCCGGCATCCTGCTCGGCCCGTTCGTCATGGGCCAGATCGCCGCGCTGCTGCCGCTGTTGCGGCCATTGGCCATCTCCTCGGGGGAAGAAATCGCACATATCGGCGAGTTTGGCGTGGTGTTCCTGTTCTTCATGATCGGGCTGGAACTGTCGCTCGATCGCGTCAGGATGATGCGGCGGCTGATCTTCGGGCTTGGCGCGGCGCAGTTCCTGCTCTCCACGCTGCTGATCGGGGCCATCGCCTGGCTGATGGGGCAGCAACTGGTCGCCTCGCTGGTGATCGGGGCGGCCCTGGCGATGTCCTCGACCGCCGTGGTTGTGCCGACCCTGGCCGAGCGCAAGCGGCTGGGGACGACATCGGGCCGGGCCAGCTTTGCGGTGCTGCTGTTCCAGGATCTGGCGGTGACGCCGCTGCTGGTGATGGTGACGCTGCTGGCCAGCGCCAAGGGGGGCGGAGCCAGCGGCGCGGCGCTGTGGACACTGGTGCAGGCCGGCATCGGCATGGTGGTGCTGATCTTTGCCGGCCGCGTCCTGCTCAGGCCGCTGTTCCATTCGGTTGCAATGGCCGGCAGCCAGGAATTCTTCATGGCGGCGTGCCTGCTGGTGGTGATCGGTGCCGGGCTGGCGGCGCATGTCGCCGGGCTGTCGATGGCGATCGGCGCGTTCATCGGCGGGTTGCTGCTCGCCGAGACCGAGTTCCGCCGCCAGATCGAGGCGACGATCGATCCGTTCCGCGGTCTGCTGCTCGGGCTGTTCTTCATTGCCATCGGGGCGCGGCTCGATCTGTCGCTGCTGGCCGATGCGCCGGTGCAGATCATCCTGATCACGCTCCTGCTGGTGATCAGCAAGGCGTTCGTGCTGTATCTGGTCATGCCTCGGTTCGGCATCGCGCCACGCGCCCGGCATGAAATTGCCTGGCTGCTGGCCCCGGCGGGCGAGTTCGGCATCGTGCTGATCAGCGAGGCGCTTGACGTTGGCCTGCTGTGGCCGGCGCTCGGCGGCAAGCTTCTGGTGGCGGTGACGCTGTCGATGTTCCTGATCCCGGTCTTCGCCATGGCCATTGACCGCGCCATCGCTGCGTCCGGGCGCGGGCCTGCGCCGTTCGACACGCTGGAACAGACCGAGACGGCGGCGCGCGTCGTCATCATCGGTTGCGGGCGGGTTGGCACGCTGGTGTGGGAAATGCTGGCCCGGCACAATGTCCCGGCGCTGGTGATCGACGCCAACCAGCGCAATGTGGCGCTGGCCCGCGACGAGGGGCTGAAGGTCTACTATGGCGATCCCTCGATGCCGCAGTTCTTCGACCGGCTTCCGCTCAGCAACGCGAGGGCGCTGGTTCTGACGCTGTCCGATCCGTCGGCGACCGAACAGATCCTCAGGCAGGCGCGGGCGCGGTTTCCGACGCTGACCATCGTGGCGCGCTCGCGGGATCCTTTGCATGCCCAGCGGCTCTACGACATCGGCGTCACCGATGCGGTGCCTGAAACCTTCGAGGCAAGCCTGCAACTGGCGGAGGCTGTTCTGGTCGACATCGGCATCCCGATGGGGCTGGTGATTGCTTCGGTGCATGACAAGCGCGACCAGCAGCGGGCACGGCTGAAATCAGCCGGCCACGAGGTCCGCGAACCGGGCGCGGTGCGGCGGCTCAAGCCTGAGAGCTGATCAGGCCTCGCCGATGCGGCGGACGTCCGAATGGCCGCGCGCGTCCATCGCCAGATGGATGCGGTTCTGAAACGAGGCGTCGTCCGCCCTGGCCAGCAGGTCGGCATGATCGGCGACGGCCGCGCAGAGATCGGCGACCCAGCCCGCTTCGGCTTTCGCGAAATCGCTCAGCACATAAGGGTGGACCTGGCTCTTGTCGCCCGGATGGCCGATGCCGAGCCGGACGCGGCGATACTCGTTGCCGCAATGGGCGGTGATCGAGCGCAGGCCGTTGTGGCCGGCATTGCCGCCGCCGCATTTGACGCGCAGCCGCGCGGGCGGAAGATCGAGTTCATCGTGAAAGACGACGGTATCGGCAAGGTCGATGCGGAAAAACCGCATGGCTTCGGCGACCGAACGACCGCTTTCGTTCATGTAGGTGAGGGGCCTGAGCAAGAGCACCTTTTCGCCGCCGATCACCGCGTCGGCTGCCTCGCCCTGAAACCGGGCGCGGAACGGGCCCGCGGAATGGCGCCGGGCAATGGCCTCCAGGGCCATGAAGCCGATGTTGTGGCGGTTGCCGGCATAGCGTGCGCCGGGATTGCCGAGACCGACGAACAGTTTCAAGTCCCTGCCTCCTCGAACGAAAACCGCCCGCCCTTTGGGGGCGGGCGGCAGAACCAGCCTTGCAGCCGATGATTACTTCTTGGCGGCCGGAGCAGCCTTGGCAGCCGGAGCAGCGGCGCCGGCAGCGGGCGCTGCCTCCTGCTCGTTGAAGCCCGACGGCGGCGAGATGGTGGCCACGGTCGAGGCCATATCCTCGGTCGTCCGGGCACCTTCGGGCAGCGTGATGTCGCGCAGATGGACCGAATCGTTGAGGTCGAGGCCCGTGAGGTCCGCCATCAGGAATTCGGGGATCGCATCGGCCAGAACATGCAGCTCGACCGAGTGGGCGACGATGTTGAGCGCGCCACCGCGCTTGAGGCCCGGAGAGGCTTCGTGGTTGGAGAAGTGCACCGGCACATCAACCCAAACACGCGTGCCGACGCCAAGGCGCATGAAATCGATATGGACCGGACGGTCCCTGACCGGATCGAGCTGGTAATCGCGCGGAATGGCGCGAACCTTCTCGCCCTCGACGTCGATCTCGAACACCGTGGTGAGGAAGTGGCCGGCGTAGATGAGCCGGTTGGCGGCTGTGAAATCGAGGGAAATCGACAGCGGCGCCTGGCCCGATCCGTAGACGACGGCCGGAACGCGGCCCTCGTTACGAACAGCCCGGGCGGCCCCCTTGCCGACCTTCTCGCGGCGCGTGGCCGCAAGGTGCTTGACGTTGGACATTCTTCAAATCCTTCGGTTTCTTGATGCGGCGATGGGGATCTGATTGCTTGCGCAAACTTCCGCACCGCCGGGCCCGGTGCCTCCAGGGGTGTCTGGCCAGGTTGGCGTTTCCCTTAGAGGAAAAGCCCGGTCCGCTCAAGTGTGCAGACGGGCCGTGTCAATCGAACAGGCTTGAGACCGATTCCTCATGCGCCGTGCGGGCGATGGCATCGCCGATCAGGCCGGCGATCGGCAGCACGCGGATGTTGGGAGCGACGCGCACCGCCTCGGTCGGCTGGATGGAATCGGTGATCACCAGTTCCTTGAGATGCGAGGCGGTGATCCGCGCGACCGCGCCGCCCGAAAGAACGCCGTGGGTGATGTAGGCATAGACCTCGCGCGCGCCCTTGGCGAGCAGCGCATCGGCGGCATTGCACAGCGTGCCGCCCGAATCGACGATGTCGTCGACCAGAATGCAGGACCGCCCTGTCACATCGCCGATGATGTTCATCACCTCGCTTTCGCCGGGCCGCTCGCGGCGCTTGTCGACAATGGCGAGAGGGGCATCGATGCGGCGGGCGAGCGCGCGGGCGCGGACGACGCCGCCGACGTCAGGCGAGACGACCATGACGTTCTTGGTGTCCATCCGGGTCTGGACATCGCGCACCATGACCGGCGCGGCATAGAGATTGTCGGTCGGAATATCGAAAAAGCCCTGGATCTGGCCGGCGTGAAGATCGAGCGTCAACACCCGGTCGGCACCGGCCTGGGTGATCATGTTGGCGACCAGCTTGGCCGAGATCGGCGTGCGGCCAGACGCGCGGCGATCCTGCCGGGCATAGCCGAAATAGGGCATCACCGCCGTGATGCGGCGCGCCGAGGAGCGGCGCAGCGCATCGATGATGATGAGCAGTTCCATCAGGTGATCATTGGCGGGAAACGAGGTCGATTGCAGCACGAACACGTCACGTCCGCGGACATTTTCCTGAATTTCGACGAAAATCTCCATATCCGCGAAGCGGCGCACCTGACAGGTGGTCAGCGGCTCGGCCAGATGGGCCGCGATCTCGTCGGCAAGTGGCCGGTTGGAATTGCCGGTGACGAGCTGAATCTTCGACATGCTGAACTCCTGCGCAGGCGGGGCCACGATCCGTCGCGGATATGCCGGCTGTCTTAGAGTGCGCGGCGTCCGGCTTCAACCCGGATCAGCGGTAAAGGCTGTGATCTTCGCCGGCAAAGTTCACGAGGCCTTGAGGAGCGCCGTCACTGATCCGAACTGGCGCGGGCCGGCGCGGGGGCGGCGGCGACCGGCATCGCATCGGGCCGGCCGGAGTCGATCAGGAACCGACCGATCTCGTCGAGACTGCGCGCGGCGGCAATGCGCAAGGCACTCTCGTCGATTCCGCCCCATGGGTCGGTGCCGGCCGCACGCACGGGATGCTGGCCGGAGACCCGGCGGGCGCGCTTGAGGGTGCTGTCATAAACGTCCCAGACCCAGGCGAGGGCGGTGCCGCCCTCGGCCGGATAGGCCGACAGATAGCCGCGCAGGCGGAAGCGCGGGCCGCCGGCGGCATCGACAAAGCGGATGTCGCGGGCCTGAGCGGCACTGGCCAGCGCGGCGGAAAAGCGCGGGGCGACCGAATCGGGCATGCCATCGAGCGAGTCGATCGCTACCGGCGTCTGTGCGCCGACAACGACGCGTGAGGCATTGGCGGACAGGTCCAGCCCGGCATCCTGACAGCCCGAGAGCATCGCCGCCAGCAGGGCCAAAAACGTCAGACTCATGATCCGCATCGACCAACGCTCCGCAACGGGCGCAACCGCGCCTTCATGGTTTCTTTACCGCCGAGACAGCGGCAGGAAAAGCCTTGTGCTGCCGAATTTCCGGCCTCAACGAACGACAAGGTCAAGATCGGCGAGATTGAGCGGTTCGGCAGCGCCGGAGGTGACCAGCGAGGTCCGGCCCAGACACATCGCGGTCTCGCTGTCCGAATCCATCAAAATCATGTGCGCGAACAGCACCATGCCCGGTTCCAGCACCCACGGATTGTTCTCGTAGAACATCGGCCAGTCCATCCAGCTCGGCGTGAATTTGGCACCGAGCGAATAGCCGCAGGCATTGAGCCGGTGGCCCGACAGCCCATTGGCATCGAGCACCCGGGCGTGTGCGGTAAACACATCACCCGCCGTGCGGCCGGGGCGCATCGCCTCCTCGCAGGCAGCCAGTGCTTCCATCGCCACGGCATGGTAGCGGCGGTGCAGCGGGCGGGGCGTGCCGACGATATGGGTCCGCATGGCGGCGGCATGGTAATGCCGGTAGGTGCCGGCGAATTCGAGCGTGATCTGGTCGTTGGCGTCGAGTTTGCGCCGCCCCGCCTTGTAGCGGCAGAGCAGCGCATCGCGGCCCGAGCCAATGATGAATTCGTTGGCCGGATAATCACCGCCGGCGGCGAAAATGGCGTTGTGCTGGGCGGCGAGAATGACGCCCTCGTCTGCGCCCGGAGCCAGAGCGGCGATTGCCGCCTGATCGGCGCAATCGGACAACAGCGCGGCCTTGCGGACGTGGGCGATTTCCTCGGCGGATTTGACGACGCGCAACCGGTTCATCAGCTGCGAGGCGTCAACCAGATCGGCAAAGCCGGCAAAGGCTGCGGTGAGGCGGAAGCCGTTGGCGGCGACCAGCCCGTAGCTCTCGAATTCCACGCCGATGCGCTTGCGCGCCAGCCCAAGCTCCGCTGCCAGCGCCTTGAGGTCACGCGTCGGAGCGGCTTCCGCGCCGTCCTTCCAGATGCGGATGTCTTTGATGTTGGAGGTGTGCTGGGCCTGCCGCAGATCGGCCGACCGGGTCAGCAGCACGGTGTGCCCATCCGCCGTGACGACGAGGCACTGGAAAAAGCAGAAGCCGAAGGTGTCATAGCCGGTCAGCCAGTACATGCTCTCCTGCTGGAACAGGAACAGCGCGTCAACGTTGGCCTCGCGCATCGCCGTTTGGACGGCGCGCTGCCGGCGCTGGAATTCCGAGGGAGAAAAATACAGTGCCACGATGTCTTGCCCCGGTTGTGCGACCCGGCTGACATATCCCGCGAAACGGCGACAAAGAAAAGCCCTGCCGTCCTGTTCGGGCGGCAGGGCTGGTCGACCCTTCGCGGGCTTGGGGGCAATCGCACCCGCACCGGGACGACGCGATCCGGTCCGGCCCGAAGGCCGGGGTCACACCGGACTTTGCTGCTTGCCCGATGTTGCGGCCGGAGGCTGTGCGCCAGCGCACGGGCAATGGCGGAGACGCAAACCCAACTTGCCGTTGCGGTAACCATGTCCGTTCAGCGTTTCTTGGTGCGGGTGCCGTAGGGTCACGCGTTGACTGTGCGGACAGGGATGAGGTTCGGCGTGGCAGGATTGCGGTTTCGACTCGATCTCGGATTGGGAAAACTCAGGGGCAATGCGGCACCCTCGCCGGAACCGGAGGGACCGGCGCTGGCCTTTCCCGTGGCCGGAACCCAACCCTTCGTCGGTTACCCCGCCACCATCGGCACGGTTGCACCGGTTGATCGTCCCGGCTGGACGATCAGCCAGTTGCACGCCCGCGTGCCGGGCGATCTGGCCGCGCTGCTGTCATCCGACCCTAACGATGCAGAAAAAACCCTGACCGCGCTGATCGAACGGCTCGATTTCTATCGCGCGCGGATGGTCGATTATCAGGAGCGGGTGGCCAAACTGGGCAACAACGCCGCTTCGATCGAGAACTACATCCGGCTGGTCTATATCCAGCTGTTCAATGAACTGGCGAGCGTGTTCCGGCTGGACCTCACGCGCGACGGCATCGCGCAGGCACGGGCGGAGGCGTTCGTCCGGGTGATCCGGCAGGTCAAGCTGATGACCTCGGCCGATCTGATGAAGGTGGCCGATCTCATTCAGGACACGGTTCTGAACGCCATCATCGCGCGCTCGGACTGGATCCGCAACGGCGAGGACGGGCCGGTCGTGGCGCCGCAGCCCAAGGCACCGCAGATCATCGTGCCGCAAGGCTCGACCATTCCGACGCCGGTGCGCCCCGTCAAGCCGGCGGTGCAGGCGGCCCAGCCGGTCGCGACCGCGCCGGCACCCGTCGCTGGCGATGCGGCGGAACGACTCGAAAAGTTGATCGGCCTGGCGGAGGTAAAATCCGAACTCGCCTCGCTCAAGGCCCTGATGCTGGCCAACCAGCGCCGCCGGGCGCAGGGGCTGCCGGTCGCTCCGGTGTCGTCGCATCTGGTGTTCACCGGCAATCCGGGCACCGGCAAGACCACGGTGGCGCGGTTGATCGGCGAGATCTATCGCGAACTCGGCGTCTGCGCTTCGGGCCATGTCGTCGAGGTCGACCGGTCGACGCTGGTCGACGGCTATATCGGCGGCACGGAAAAGAAGACCAAGGAAGCGATCGAGAAGGCGCTCGACGGTGTGCTGTTCATCGACGAGGCCTATACGCTTGCCAAGGCGGGATCGTCGTCGGATACCGGCATCGAGGCGATCAACACGCTGCTGAAGGCAATGGAGGACCATCGCGACCGGCTGACCGTGATCGTCGCCGGCTATCGCAACGAGATGCGGGCGTTCATCGACGCCAATCCGGGTTTGAAATCGCGCTTCACGCGGATGATCCATTTCGAGGACTATACGCAATCGGAGCTGATGCAGATCTTCGAGGGGCTCGCCGGCGCGCAGCAACTGGAAGTCGGCGACGATGCGCGCGAGCGGATCAAGTTCGTGCTCGGCGAAATGTATCGCACCCGCGACGAGCAGTTCGGCAATGCCCGCGAGGTGCGGGCGTTTTTCGAGAAAATGATCGAGCGGCAGGCGCAGCGCCTGTTCGCCCATCCGGCGGCCGATCCGTCGAAGTTCCGTGCAGCCGATGTGCCGGATCAGGGCTTCGGCCAGACGCTCAATATCGACGATGTGGTGGCCAAGCTCGACACGCTGACCGGCCTTGGCGGCGTCAAGGCGGAAGTCCGCAAGCTGATCAATGTCGCGCGGGTCAACCAGCGCCGCCTCGAACAGGGCATGTCGCCGCTGCCGATGAGCCTGCATCTGGTGTTCACCGGCAACCCCGGCACCGGCAAGACGACGGTGGCGCGGCTGATCGGCGAGATCTATGCCGCGCTCGGGCTGGTGCGGCGCGGCCATGTGGTGGAAACCGACCGGGCCGGTCTGGTCGCCGGCTATGTCGGCCAGACGGCGGCGAAAACCAAGGACAAGGTCAAGGAAGCGCTCGACGGCGTGCTGTTCGTCGACGAGGCCTATACGCTTAACGGGGCCGGCGGCACCGATTTCGGGCAGGAGGCGATCGACACCCTGCTCAAGGAGATGGAAGACAAGCGCGAGCGGCTGGCGGTGATCATCGCCGGCTATACCGACGAGATCGGCGGCTTCATCGACTCCAATCCGGGGCTGAAGTCACGCTTCTCGCGCATGATCCATTTCGAGGACTACACGCCCGAGGAGATGCTCGACATCTTCCTCAGGCAGGCCAAGGCGCAGGGCTACACGGTCAACGACGCGGCGCGCGACGCTGTGCTGGCGACGCTGACCGAACTGTACGAGACGCGCGGCAAGGACTTCGGCAACGGCCGCTCCGTGCGCCAGCTGTTCGAGCAGGTGCTGGAGCGGCAGGCTGGCCGGGTGGTCGACGATCCCGACTGCGATGTGGCGGCGATCACCGCCGCCGACATCTGACCGGCGTCACGCCTTGGGCGTGACTTCGCGGGTGTAGGCCTCGATCAGCGAACGGGAAATGTTGCCCGGCGAGAAGCTGTAGGGGCCGATCTCGCTGACCGGGGTCACTTCCGCCGCCGTGCCGGTGACGAAGCACTCGTTGAAGCTCGACAACTCCTCCGGCATGATCCGGCGCTCGATGACCTCGAATCCTTCGCGGCGGGCGATGTCGATCACCGTCTGGCGGGTGATGCCGTTGAGGAAGCAATCGGCGATCGGGGTGTGGATCGCGCCGTCGCGGGTGAAGAAGATGTTGGCGCCGGTGCATTCGGCGACACGCCCCTGCCAGTCGAGCATCATCGCGTCGGCATAGCCCTTGCGTTCTGCCTTGTGCTTGGAAATCGTGCAGATCATGTACAGGCCGGCCGCCTTGGAGGCGCAGGGTGCCGTCGCCGGATCGGGGCGGCGGTACTCGGCGATATCGAGCCGGATGCCCTTCATCTTGGTGGCCATGTCGAACATGCTCGGCCAGGCCCAGACGGCGATAGCGACGTGAATGGTCGCATTCTGGGCGGCAACGGCCATCATCTCCGAACCGCGCCAGGCCACCGGGCGGACATAGAGATCGCCGCCGCCGTTGGCGTCGATCACTGCCTGCTTGGCGGCGCAGAGCTGCTCGGGCGTATAGGGAATTTCGAAATCGAGCAGCTCGGCCGACTTGCGGAACCGCACGGAATGCTCGGCGGACTTGTAGATCGTGCCGGCATAGGCGCGCTCGCCCTCGAACACCGCGCCGCCGTAGTGAAGGCCATGCGACAGGACATGCAGTTTGGCCTCGCGCCACGGCACGAGTTTGCCGTTGAGCCAGATGAACCCATCGCGGTCGTCAAACGGCAAAATCGACATGGTCGCCTCCCCAGGGAACGGTATGGTTCTGGCCACGCCGCCGGACGGGGTGGCATTGTGTGATGTCTTGCGCCACAAAGGCGTAATGAGGGACTGGAATTAAGTCAATAAGGCTGACATAATTTTGGGCAGGCTGACGCCTGTCCAGCCGCAGTGCCGCCGAGGACACCATGACCGAACCGAGACTCAGCCCGGATGACCGTGCGCCCGCTGCCCTCGCCCATGCCGGGGCTGGCGCAGACACGTCACCTGTCGTGCTGGTCGAGCTGCTGTTCTTTGCCTACCGCGATTTCATCGGCGAGCCGGACCGGCTGCTTGCCCGTTACGGGTTCGGCCGCGCCCATCACCGGGTGCTGCATTTCGTCAACCGCAATCCGGGGCTGACGGTGGCCGAACTGCTGTCCATTCTCGATATCACCAAGCAGAGCCTTGGCCGCGTGCTGCGCGATCTGGTGGCCGGCGGGCTGATCGAGCAGCGGGCGGGCGCAGAGGACCGGCGACAGCGGCTGATGTACCTGACCGCGGCGGGGATGGAACTGGCCGGCGATCTCCTGGCGCTGCAGTCGGCGCGGGTGAGGCGAGCGATCGAGCAGGTTCCGCCGGCCCATCGCGCTTGGGTGAAGGTCTTCCTGGCCGGGCTGCTGGAGAGCGACCGGCTGGACGATGTCGCCCGGCTGACGCAGACTGCGCTCGACCTTGACGGGGCGCACTGACATGGCCCGCCCGGTTGTGCCGATTGCCGATGATGCGCCCCATGTGCTGGTGGTCGATGACGACAGCCGCATCCGCACGCTGCTGTCGCGCTATCTGCAGGGGCAGGGGTTCCGCATCACCACAGCCGCCCATTCGGGCGAGGCGCGCGACCATATGAAGGGGCTGGCGTTCGATCTCATCGTGCTCGATGTGATGATGCCGGGAGAAACAGGGTTTGAGCTGGCCCGCAGCCTGCGCCGTCATTCGAGCGTGCCGATCCTGATGCTGACGGCACTGGCCGAACTGGACGACCGTCTGAAGGGGCTGGAAATCGGTGCCGACGATTATCTGCCCAAGCCGTTCGATCCGCGCGAATTGCTGCTCAGGATCAACGGCATCCTGCGCCGGGTCACCGCTGCGCCGCCCGAGCCGGCGCCGCAGGGGCCGGAAGCCGTGCGGTTCGGGCCGTTCCAGTTCCATCTTGCCCGCGGCGAATTGCGGCAGAGCGACGAGGTCGTGCGCATTACCAATCGCGAGCGCGACATCCTGCGCCAGCTTGCCCAGGCGCTCGGCAGCACCGTGGCGCGCGAGCTGCTCGCAGACCCCGACAGCGGTGCCAACGAACGGACGATCGATGTGCAGATCAACCGGCTGCGGCGCAAGATCGAGATCGATGTTGCCAATCCGGCGTTTCTCCAGACGGTGCGCGGGGTCGGCTATCGGCTCGTCGTCGATCCCTGAGGTGGCATGAGCAAGAGCGGCACCATTTTCAGAACGCTGCGCCGCCGCCTGCCGCTGGCCGGATGGCATCCGGCAATCTGGTTGCGGCGCCGGATGCCGAAGGGGCTGTTCGGTCGTGCGCTGCTGATCATCGTCGTGCCGATGGTTCTGCTGCAATCGGTGATCGCCTATGCATTCATGGAGCGGCACTGGCAGACGGTGACACAGCGGCTGTCGGCCTCGCTGACCGCCGATATCGCCGCGCTGATCGACATGCGGCGGCTGATGCTGCCGTTCGTCGATCAGACGGCGTTCGAGCGGATCGCGCAGGAGCGGCTTGGCATCACCGTCGAGTTCATGCCGCTCGAACCGCTGCCTCCTGCCCTGCCGAAGCCGTTTTTTGAAATTCTCGACGAAAGCCTGTCCGCCGAATTGCGCCGCCAGATCGCCCGGCCGTTTTTCATCGATACGGTGGGGCGCTCCAATCTCATCGAGATCCGCGTTCAGCTCGACGATGCAACCATGCGTGTGATCGCCCGGCGGTCACTGGCCTACGCCTCGAACAGCCACATCTTTCTGGTCTGGATGGTCGGGACATCGTTGATCCTGATCATCATCGCGGTCCTGTTCCTGCGCAACCAGATCCGTCCGGTGCTGCGGCTGGCCGATGCGGCGGAAGCGTTCGGCAAGGGCCGGGAGATCGATTTCAAGCCGCGCGGGGCGCTGGAAGTGCGGCGCGCGGGCGTGGCGTTTCTCGACATGAAACGGCGCATCGAACGGGCGATCGACCAGCGCACGACGATGCTCAATGGCGTCAGCCACGATCTGAGGACCGTACTGACCCGGTTCAAGCTTTCGCTTGCGCTGATGGATGACAGCCCCGAACTTGACGATCTCAAGCGCGACGTCGACGAGATGAGCCGGATGCTGGAGGCCTATCTGGCGTTTGCCCGCGGTGACGGCAGCGAGGCGACCCAGCCCATCGATCTCCGGGCGGTGCTGGAAGACCTGCGCGGTGCGGCCGAACGACAAGGCCGGACGACGCGGCTGATCGTCTCGGGCGATCCGATCGTGCGGGTGCGGCCGGAGGCGTTCCGGCGTCTTGTCGGCAATCTGGTCTCGAATGCGGCGCGGTTCGGCGAGACCATTGAGATCACGGCGGTGCATGACGAGCGTTATCTTGTCGTCACGGTCGATGATGATGGACCGGGGATCGCGCCGGACAAGCGGGCCGAAGTGTTCCGGCCGTTCCTGCGGCTCGATGAAGCGCGCAATCAGGATCACGCCGGTTCGGGGCTTGGGCTGGCGATCGTGCGTGACATCGCCCGGTCGCATGGCGGGGATGTGGCGCTCGAATCCTCGCGGCTGGGCGGCTTGCGGGCCGTCGTGCGCGTGCCCGCCTGAGGCTCCTGAGGCTGCCGGGTCAGAACAGCCTGCCGCCGTCCGGCACCGGCAGCGACGGGCCGATCAGCACCACCTCGCCTGCCGCATCGGGGAAGCCGAGGGTCAGCACCTCGGACATGAACGGGCCGATCTGGCGCGGCGGGAAATTGACCACGGCGGCGACCTGACGCCCCAACAGCGTCTCGGGCGTGTAATGGGCGGTGATCTGGGCCGAGGATTTCCTGACGCCGATCACCGGGCCGAAATCGATCCTGAGCTTGAACGCGGGCTTTCGCGCCTCGGGAAACGGTTCGACGGCGATGATCGTGCCGACGCGGATGTCGACCTTCTCGAAGTCTGCAAAGGCAATTGTCGTCATCTCAGGACGCCAGATCCATATCCTCGCCCGATGTCGGGCGGCGCGAGCGGCGGGCGGTGCAGGCGGCGCGGGCCATGCCGCGCAGCGGGGCGGTCAGGCGGTGCAGCGCGTCGGCGGCCGAAAGGACCTTCTCGCCGCGCCTGAGTTCGGTGTCGAGCACGGCCATGGTGCGGGCCATGTCCTCGCCGTCCTCGAGCCAGGCTTCGAAGGCGCGGGAAAAGACCAGCACGGCGCCTTGCGTGCGGACCAGGCCAAGGCCACCGCCGGTTTCGATGCCGGCCGATTCAAGCATGAAACGCCATGAATTCAGCGCCGCCTGATTGAACGCCAGCAGCGCGGCCGGATCATAGCGCAGATCGCGCCAGGCCGAGGCAAGACCCGCCTTGTAGGGCGCAAGGGCGTCAAAGCGACGCATCATCACATCAAGCACCCGGTCATGGGCGCTTTCATCGGCCATGTCGTCCGTGCTGCCGGTCAGGACCGTGCGGTCCACCATCCGCATCAGGCCGCCGAGGATTGCCCCTTTCGACGGGAACAGGTCGCGCAGATCAGCCAGCGAAAGGCCGGCCTCGTGCGCGATTTCGGTGAGCGTGATGCTGGCATAGGGCTGGTTCGCCGCCAGACGCATCAGCGCCTCGACGACCTTGCGGCGCGGATCGACGGTTTTGGCGCTGTCGCGCGTCTCGGCGGTGCCTGCCGTCGCTTTATCGGCCTTGCGTGCCATGGCAATCTCCTGACGTTGCCTGTCAATGTAGGGCGTTTGCCGCGCGCCGCAAGCCTTGCGCCGGCGCTTCTTCAGCCCGAGAGTTCGCCGGCCCGGCGTTGCGCGGCGGCGACGGCGCGCTGCATCAGCGGGGCCAGTCCGTCCTCGGCCATCAGGACAGCCATTGCGGCGGCGGTGGTGCCGCCCGGCGAGGTCACGTTGATCCTGAGCTGGGCCGGGCTGGTCTGGGGCTCGCGGTACA
>CALCZO010000315.1 GCA_937903315.1 uncultured Alphaproteobacteria bacterium | reverse complement strand
CTGATCCGCCCGCCTGTCGTCTCCGAACGGCGTCAGCCGGCTTTCGGCGGTGCGCCGAGATGCTTGGCAAAATGGGCCATCGTCCGGCTCCAGGCCAGCGTCGCCGCCTCCTTGTTGTAGCGCGCGCCGCCGGTATCGTTGTTGAAGGCATGCTGGACGTCGTCGTAGACGAAGATCTCGAACGTCTTGCCGTTGTCGGTCAGCGCCTTGCGATAGGCCTCGATGCCGGCGTTGATGCGTTCGTCCTGCCCGGCATAATGCAGCATCAGCGCCGCCTTGATGGCGGGAACCCTGTCGGCCGGGGGCTGGCCACCGTAATAGGCGACGCCGGCGGCCAGACCGGGTGCCCGCCAGGCGACCTGATTGACCATCGCCCCGCCCCAGCAGAAGCCGACGGTTCCGACCTTGCCGGTTGATTCAGGGTGGGCACCAAGCGCTGTGACTGCCGCCGCGACGCTTTCGCCGATCCGCGCCAGATCAACTTTCGCGAAAATCGCGCGGGCCGCGTCCTCGTCGGCGGGCGTGCCGCCGTCAAGGCTGAGCGCGTCGATGCCGAAGGCAAGGTAGCCTTCGAGCGCAAACCGCCGGGTGACGTCGCGGATATGCGGGTGAGGCCGCGATTCTCGTGGATCACCAGCACGGCCGGTCGTTTCGTCCCGCCCTTGAGGCGGCTCAGCACGCCGTTCATCGTCCCGTGAGGTCCGGCATAGCTCCACGGCTCGTTGACCAGACGCGCATCGTTCTCGGGCACGATCTGAGCCAGTGCGTAGTTCGACTGAAGCAGGGCCAGCGCGGCGCTTGCGGCCGCAGCGCCCCCGACGAGCCTGGCCAGCCGGTCGAGAAAGACGCGGCGGTCCATGTCCGAGTGGACGAAGTAGTCGTAGAGGTCGATGACCTCCTGATTGAGCGTGATGTCCCGGTCGCATGTCATGGCGTTTCTCCCGCGCGGCAGATCGGCCTCAAGGCTAGCGCGTGGACAAACGAAAAGCGCGAGGTTTCCCCCGCGCTTGCGCTCACTTCGGCGTGAGGTCGGCGTTACGCCTTGTCGGTCTTGCCGGTCTTGTCCGTGCGCTCGGCGATGCGGGCAGACTTGCCGCGACGGTCGCGCAGGTAATACAGCTTGGCCCGGCGCACGATGCCGCGGCGCACCACCTTGATGCCCTCGATCATCGGCGAATACATCGGGAACACGCGCTCGACACCTTCGCCATAGGAAATCTTGCGGACGGTGAAGCTCTCGTTGAGGCCGCCGCCGTTGCGGGCGATGCAGACGCCCTCGTAGGCCTGCACACGGGTGCGGTCGCCTTCGACGACCTTGACCAGCACCTGCAGGGTGTCACCGGCCTGGAATGTCGGAATGGTCTTGCCGTCGGCGATGCGGGCGGCTTCTTCCTGTTCGAGCGTGGCGATCAGGTTCATGGTCTTTCTCCTTCCGATTCCGCCCCTGTCCCGGTGGAACGGCGGCGAGCGTTTCGGAAACGCTGTTTTGAGTTGATGGCGGCTCATACATCGGTTTTGCCGCGCTGTCGACCTTGCTGTTGCGGTTTTTTCATGAGATCGGGCCGTCGATCAGCCGTCAGCCGTTCGGCGGCCTCGCGCCGCCAACGCGCGATGCGGGCGTGATCGCCGGAGGTCAGCACATCAGGGATCGGCATGCCCTCGAAATCGCGCGGGCGGGTGTAGTGCGGGTATTCGAGCAGGCCGTTCTCGAAGCTCTCGTCGGCGCCCGATGCGGCCTTGCCCATCACGCCGGGGATCAGGCGGACAATTGCATCCAGCACCACCTGCGCCGCGACCTCGCCGCCCGACAGGATGTAGTCGCCGATCGAGACCTCAACCAGACGTCTGGCTTCGATCACCCGTTCGTCGACGCCCTCGAACCGGCCACAGACGATCAGCGCCCCCGGCCCTTCGGCCAGCGCGCGGGCCTGCTCCTGCGTCAGCGGGCGGCCGCGCGGGCTCATCAGCAGCCGCGGGCGCGCGTCATCGACCTCGCCCGCCGCGTCGATCGCAGCGGCCAGTACATCGGCGCGCAGCACCATGCCCGGCCCGCCGCCGGCCGGCGTATCGTCAACGGCGCGATGGCGGCCGTGGCCGAACTCGCGGATGTTGCGGGTCTCAAGGCTCCACAGTCCGTTCTTCAGCGCCTCGCCGGCCAGCGCATGGCCGAGCGTGCCGGGGAACATTTCGGGGTAGAGAGTGAGGACGGTGGCGCGGAACATGGTCATGTGCCCCGGCGTGTCAGGCCCGGCCACGACGCCGTGCGCCGCCCGTCACTCCGCATCGCCGTCGATCTCCGCCGGCGGGGCGATGACGATGCGCCGGCCGTCGAGATCGACCACCGGCACAACCGCCTTGGTGAACGGATAGACCAGGCCCTTGCCTGAAGGCGGGCGGATCTCGATCATCTCGCCAGCACCGAAATCATACAGCGCCGCGACTGTTCCGAGCGTTTCGCCAGTCTCGGTCACGGCGACAAGACCGATCAGGTCGGCGTGGAAAAATTCATCCTCGTCCCCGGTGTCGCCGAGGGCTTCGCGCGGCACGAACAGGGCGATGTTGGTCAGCGCCTCGGCGCCGGTCCGGTCGGTCACGCCGGCGATGCGCACGATGACGGTTTCGCCGGCCTCGCGCAGCGCCGTGATCTCGAAGCTCCGGCCATCGCGCGCGTAAAGCGGCCCGTAGTCGGCAATCGCGGCGGGATCGCCGGTGTAGGACTTCAGCCGGATCTCGCCCTTGAGGCCGACGGCGGCGCCGAAGATGCCCATCTGGACACAACTGTCCGGCAGCGCCGCGGGGGGCGCTCCGGTATCGGGCTTCATCGGTCGCTTGCGGCGGTCCATGGCGGCAACGGGGGGCCGGGCGGGTGCCCCGGCCCCAGTCGTCTTACTCGGCGGCCGGAGCGGCCTTGGCGGCCTTCTTGGCGGCGCGCTCGGCCATCTTCTTGCCGGGAACGGCCTTTTCCGGGTTGTTCGACGGGCTGCGCTTGGTCAGGCCGGCGGCATCGAGAAAGCGGGCGACACGGTCGGTCGGCTGGGCGCCCTTGTCGAGCCAGGCCTTGGCCTTCTCGGCGTCAAGCTTGACGCGCTCTGCCGAATCCTTGGGCAGCAGCGGGTTGTAGCTGCCGATTTCCTCGATGAAGCGGCCGTCACGCGGCGCGGTCGAGTTGGCAACGACGATGTAGTAGTACGGACGCTTCTTGGTGCCCCCACGCGAGAGGCGGATCTTCACGGACATTCGGTTACTCCTTGTGGTGTCCTGATGACTGCAAAACGGTGCCAGTCCCGGTCCCGGCCGCGTGGATGCAGCCGGACTGGTCAATGGCGGTCACTTCTTTTTCCCCCCGAACGGGCTGAAGCCCGGCAGGCCCGGCAGCTTGCCGCCGAGACCGGGCAGGCCCGGCTTGCCGAAGCCGGGGAGGCCGGGGGGCGTGGCGGGGATGCCGCGGGTCAGGTCCGCCGGCATGTCGGGAAGCTTGCCGCCCATCTGCTTTTCCAGCGCGGCGATCTGCTCGGGCGTTGGCTGCGGCATGCTGCCGCCCATGCCGAACATGTTGGCCAGCCCGGCCATCGGCCCGCGCTTCTGCCCTGAGCCCATCATCTTCATCATGTCGGCCATGCCGCGATGCATCTTCAGCAGCTTGTTGATCTCGGCCGAATCGGTGCCCGAGCCGGCGGCGATGCGCTTCTTGCGGGAGTGCTTGAGCAGGTCGGGGTTGCGCCGCTCCCATGGGGTCATCGAGTTGATGATCGCGACCTGGCGCCGGAACATCGTCTCGTCGAGATTGGCCTTGGCAATCTGGTCCTTGACCTTGGCGATGCCGGGCAGCATCCCCATCAACCCGCCCATGCCGCCAAGCTTTTCCATCTGCTGGAGCTGGCTGCGCATGTCCTCGAGGTCGAACCTGCCCTTGCGTATCTTGTCGGCGATTTTCATCGCCTCGGCCTGGTCGATCGTCTCGGCGGCCTTCTCAACGAGGCTGACGATATCGCCCATGCCCAGGATGCGGTTGGCAATGCGGCCGGGGTGGAAATCCTCCAGCGCGTCGGTCTTCTCGCCGGTGCCGATCAGCTTGATCGGCTTGCCGGTGACGG
>CALCZO010000314.1 GCA_937903315.1 uncultured Alphaproteobacteria bacterium | reverse complement strand
TCGCCACCCTTGGCACCAAGGCCGACCGGCAGCAGCGAGACCAGCGCATCCTTCGCGCCCTGCGTCTTGGCGACACCCTCGACGAGCAGCTTGATGCCGCCCGGCAGGTCAGCCGGAAGATCGGCCTTGACCACCGGGAAGAAGCCAAGCTCTCTGGCCACCATGACCTGCGTTTCGGGCTTCAGCAGATGCTCGATCGTTGCCATCGCCCCGGCCTTGTTCGGCGCGTTCGGCGCAATGCCGAGACCGGCGACCACCGGCATGAAACCGCGCCCCTTGGCGCCGGACGGCGCGGGGAAGGTCACATAATCGTTGGGCGCGGCCACCAGCGCTTCCTTGAGGCGGGCGACATGGTCGAAGGCGATCATCACCTCGCCCGCCATCAACGGCTCCTGCATGAAATCATACGAGGCCGAATTGGGGTTCACATGCTGCCAGAGATCCTTGAACGCGCCCCACATCGCTTCCGCTTCTGCACTCTTGAAGGACGCGACGACGCCTCCGGTGTATGACGGATAGAGATAGCCCTGGAAGAAGCGGGCCAGCAGCCCCTTCGGCCCGGCCGGGAAGCCGAGCGCGCGCTTGCCGGTCTTGTCCTGAATGGCCTTGGCCCAGTCCTTGAGCTGGGCGTAGGTCAGTGCGTTCACATCGACGCCGGCCGGCAGGTACTGAAGCGCCTCCTTTTTCGCCGCCATGATGTAGGTCGCCTGCATCCAGGGGATATACATCTGCTTGTCGGTGCCGAGCTTGCCCAGCGCCATCATCGCGTCGGGGATGCCGCGCTCCTTGGCCTTGGCGGCCAGAGCATCAACCGGCTCCAGCCCCTTGCTGGCGGCGAGCGGCGCAAGTTCGCCATGCAGGGCGCCGACCATCGAGATCGTCCGCTTGCCGGCCTGCGTCTCGGCATCCATCCGGGTCTGGAACGGCGAAGGTTCCTCGACGACGAAGGCGACCGGGCCGGGCGCGCCCTTGAGAATAACCTGCCGGACCTTGGTGGCTTCCTCGACCGGCCGCAGCTGGGTCGACAGAAAGATCGTTTCCTGCGCACAGGCGCCGGAGAGCGCCGCACCAGAAAGCGCAGTGGCGGCAAGCAGTCGCTTCAATCCAGTCATCTTCGTCTCCCTTAAGGTCAAAGCGCCGGGTCTTCCCGGTCGCGGATCGGAATGTCAGTCGGTCTCCGTCTCGCCGGACGAGGCGCGGCGGCAATGGCGCAAGGCGAAGATGTCGCCCGGCGTGTCCGGCATGCCCCGCTCGATCAGGTGCAGCAGCTTGTCGGCCAGACATTCGCCGACGCTGCGCACATCAAGCTCCATCGTCGTCAGCGCAGGGTGGGTAAAGCGCGAGGCGTGGATGTTGTCGTGGCCAGTGACCGCGATATCGCGCCCTGCGACAAGCCCGGCGGCCTGCACGGCACGCAAGGCACCGATGGCGATGCGGTCTGTCGCACAGATCAGGGCGGTGGGGCGGCCCGGCCCGGCCAGCAGCGCAGCGGCGGCCTGCTCGCCTGCGTCCTCGCTGGACGGACACATCACCTTGATGTCGTCGGACAGCCCGGCTGCCCGCATCGCCATATGCCAGCCGCGGGCGCGCAATTCGGCGAAGGTGAAATGATCGGGAGCGGCGAGATGGGCAATCCGGGTGTGGCCCAGCGCAACCATCCGTGCGGTGACCTCGCGAAACCCGGCTTCGCCGTCGCCATCGACAAAGGCGTAGGGCGCACGGGTCTCGGTCCGGCCATGGCATACGAACGGCAGGCCGGCGTCCTGAAGCATCGCGATGCGGGCATCGTGCCGGCGGGTACGGACAACCACGCAGGCATCGGCCCGGCGGTCCTTGATGATGCGCCGATAGGCCGCCACTTCCTCGGCACCGGGACGGGCAGCCAGCAGCATCAGGTCGTAGTGGCGGCTCGCCAACCGCTCGCCGATCACCGCCAGCAATTCGACGAACACCGGCTCGTAGAACCGTCCCGGCTCGGTCGGCATGATCAGCGCCACGGTCTCGCTCGACCCCTTGCGCAACCGCCGCGCGGCCGAATTTGGGCGGTACCCCGCCGCGGCGGCTGCCTTGCTGACCCGCTCGCGCGTTGCCGCGGCCACATCCTCATAGCCGTCGAGCGCGCGCGAAACGGTCGTGATCGACAAGCCAAGGTCTGACGCGAGGCTGCGCAGCGATGCCATGAACGTTTCTCCCAAAACGTTTTGAATATTGATCCGAAACGTTTTGAGGAGTCAATAGCCCCGGCCATTCGGGATTTGCGGGAGCGTCTGCATGACCGCCGGCGACAAGGCCTTTGTGGAAAGCCGCGTCTGTCCCGGCGGATGACCGGGTCTTGTCACATATGTGCAATACGGCTGCTCTAGTTCCGGGCGTGTCATTCCGGGAGGGTTCCATGCTCCGTCTTTTTGCGTCGTCGTCGCTGATCGTCCTTGCCAGCCTGCTGCCGGTCGCGGTGCAGGCGGACAGTTTCAACCGCATCGCCACGTTCAACGTTGTCGACAACCTGCCCGCTGGAGCCGACCGTTCGAAGGCCACTGTCGCCGAGATCATTGCCGCGACGGCGGACGGGCGGCGGCTGGTCTACACCGACAGTCCGGGCAACCGGATCGGCTTCATCCAGATCGACGACGCGGCCAAGCCGGTTGCCGGCGGCGTGCTGGCTCTCGGGGGCGAGCCGACCTCGGTGGTGGTTGCGGGGACGACGGCGCTGGTCGGCGTTGTCACCAGCCGCGACTTCAAGCAGCCTGCCGGACATATTGCCGTGGTCGATGTCGAGGCCCGCGCGGTCGTTTCCACCTGCGATGTCGGCGGCCAGCCCGATTCGCTGGCGCTGAGTCCGGACGGCACCTTCCTTGCCGTTGCAATCGAGAACGAGCGCGACGAAAAGCTGAACGATGGTGCGCTGCCGCAGCTTCCCGCCGGCAACCTGACGATCTTTGCCCTGAAGAACGGCCGGTTCGATTGCGCCAGCCGCCGCGTCGTCGACCTGACCGGTCTCGCCGCCATCGCGCCGGAGGATCCCGAGCCGGAGTTCGTCGACATCAATGCCCGCAATCAGGCGGTGGTGACGCTGCAGGAAAACAACCACATCGTCATCGTTGATCTGGCCAGCGGCAGGATCGATGGTCATTTCAGTGCCGGTCTGGTCGACGTCACAGGCGTCGATACCAAGCGTGATGGCACGATCGACCTTTCGGGGTCGATGAAGGCCGTTCCGCGCGAGCCCGATGCTGTCCGCTGGCTCGATGATGACCGGTTCGTCACTGCCGACGAGGGGGACTGGAACGGCGGGTCGCGCTCGTTCACCATCTTCCGGCGCGACGGCACCGTGTCCCATACGTCAGGCAACGCGCTGGATCGTCTGGCCGTGCGGCTCGGCCACTACAACGACAAGCGCAACAAGAAGGGTGTGGAACCCGAAGGCATAGCGGTGGGCCGGTTCGGCGACCAGCGGCTGATCTTCGTCGGTCTTGAGCGGGCCTCACTGGTGGCGGTCTATCAGGATGCTGGGGGCGTACCGACGTTTCTCCAGGCCTTGCCGGGCGGGGTCGGGCCTGAAGGCCTGCTGACGCTGCCGGCGCGCAACCTGCTCGTCTCGGCGGCAGAAAGCGACAACCGGAAGTCGGGCGGCATCGGGTCGCTTGTCAGCATCTACCAGCGTGGTCCGGCTGGCCCGTCCTATCCGATGCTCCAGGCGGCAGACAACGCGGCCGGCCTGCCGATTCCCTTCGGTGCCCTGTCGGGCCTTGCGGCTCATCCCACGGTGCCGGGCAGGCTGTTTGCCGTGACCGATTCGGTCTACGCGTCCGCGCGCATCCTGACGATCGATGCGAGCGAGCATCCGGCGCGGGTGACCTCCGCGCTGACGGTGACCAAGGATGGCAAGCCGATGCCGGATCTCGACATCGAGGGCATCGCCGCGCTGCCCGATGGCAGCTTCTGGCTCGCCTCGGAAGGCAATCCCGAGCGCGAAAAGAACAAGACCCAGTCCTCGCTGGTGCGCGTCAATGCCAAGGGCGAGGTGCAGCAGGTGGTGGCGCTGCCCGAGGCGCTGGCCAGTCAGGCGAGCCGGTTCGGGTTCGAGGGGCTGACCGTCATCGGGACGGGCGCGGAGCAAACGATCTGGATCGCCGTCCAGCGCGAGTGGAAGGATGATCCGAAAGGTCTTGTCCGGCTGCTGGCCTATACCCCGGCGAGCAACAGCTGGGGCCAGGTGCGCTATCGCCTCGATGCGGCAAGCGGCGGCTGGGTCGGCCTGTCGGAGATCACCGCGGTGCCCGGCGGCGTTGTGCTGATCGAACGCGACAACCTCACCGGTCCGCTGGCGCGGACCAAGCAGCTTACGTTCGTGGCCGCCAGCGACCTGAAGCCGGTCGCGCTCGATGCCAGGGATGTGCCGGTCGTGCGCAAGACCACGCTGCGCGATCTGGTGCCCGATCTGCTCAAGAGCAACGGCTATGTGCATGACAAGGTCGAGGGCTTTGCGGTCGATACGGCAGGTCGGGCGTTCATCGTCACCGACAATGACGGTGTCGACGGCACTTCGGGAGAGACCGTGTTTCTCAACCTCGGCCCGCTGTCGATGCCGGCGCAGTAGGCGTGCGTGGCCCGCCCGGCCGTTTGCTGCGGCGCTCCGGGCTGGTGTTTCGGCTCAGAGCACCAGACCGCGCGCGTCTACCGCGACCTTGCGCGGGGCGGTCCCGGCTCTGGTCAGGTAGACGGTATTGAACAGGTTGGTCACCACACAGGCGTGGTTGGGGATGATGGCGACAACCTCGCCCACCTGCGGCGGGTGCGGGCAGGCTGAAACATCGACCGTGCCGTGCTCCTCGCTGAGGCCGGTCACCACGGCCTCGGGATAATCGCGCAGCAGACCATATCCCGTCAGGCCCAGAAGATCGGAACTCAGCGTTTTCGATCCGGCGTCGAGAATGGCGCGCGTCGCGGTGGGCCGGCTGACGACGGTAGCATGGACCGTGAGCGCGCAATCGGCCAGATCGCACGCGCCGCGGGCCACCAATGACCGGTCGTTGTAGATATAGGTCCCCGGCCGATATTCGGTGATCACCGTGCCGGCCGGCACCTGCTTCATCGATGGTGTTCCGCCCGACGAGATGGTGTCGCAGGACCCGGCGGCCGCACGGCACAAGGCGCGGGCTTCAGCCAGAAAGGCGTCTGTCCGCCCGAACGAGGCAGGGGCGGGATAGGTCATCAGCCCGCCGAAGCGCAGACCGGGGCTGGCGGCGATCACGCCGGCCAGCGTGGCCGCTTCGGCCGGAGACTGGACACCGCAGCGCCCCCCGCCGGTATCGCATTCGACCAGTACCGTCAGCGGCGCAGGTTCGCCGGCAAACGCGTCCGACAGGCCGGCGATGACGGCGCGGTTGTCAGCCACCACGCTAAGACGCGTGCGCCGGGCGATCCGGCGGAGGCGGGCGAGTTTTTCGGCCCCGATGACGTTGTAGGTGATCAGGATGTCGTCGAACCCCGCATCGGCGAAGATCTCGGCCTCCGAGGTTTTCTGGCAGGTGATCCCGCGCGCACCGGCGTCGATCTGCGCCCGGGCGAAATGGATCAGCTTGTGGGTCTTGATATGCGGTCTCAGGGCGATGCCGAGGCGATCGAACTCCGCCTGCGCGGCGCGGATGTTGCGATCCACGATATCCTCGTCGATCACAACGGCAGGCGTTTCAAACACACTCGGCATCACATTCCTCGCTGGTAAAACAGGCAACACCGTGCTTGCGGCGCGCGGTCAGGCCATCGTCCTGCGCCGGACAACCCTGCCCGCCCGCATGATCAGCGGCATGTGGCGGCCCTGCCCGGTGAGGAGGGACAGGTCCCTGAGCGGATCACCCTCGACGGCGATCAGATCGGCCCAGGCGCCGGGCGCGATGGTGCCGATCTTCCCCTCCATCCGGCAGAGCCTTGCCGCGATATGGGTGGTGCTGGCGATGATCGCCTGTGGCTTCAGCACGCGGGCACGGATGACGAATTCCTCGGACTGGTGGCGATGCATCTCGCCGAGCAGATCGGTGCCATAGGCCATGGTCAGTCCCGCTTTTTCCATGATCGCCAGCGATTCCAGCCCCTTGAGCCGGACGTTGTCGATCTTGGCGACGGAGCTGGCGGGAAAGCCGAGCGACGCGCCTTCGGACGCGAGCTTGTCGTAGGTCACCAGCGTCGGCACCGCGACCGCGCCGGCCTTGGCCGCGAGCCTCGCCGTTTCCGCCTCGATCAGGTTGCAGTGTTCGAGGGAGTGGACGCCGCATTCGACCGCGCGGCGGATCGCCTCGTCGGTGTAGAGGTGGGCCGAGACATAGGTGCCGGCATTCTTTGCCTCCTCGACCACGGCCAGCAGTTCCTCGCGGGCAAAGCCGAGAAAGTGGATCGGATCGGTGGGCGAGGCGACGCCGCCGTTGGCCATGATCTTGATGAAGTCGGCGCCGCCCTTGATCTCCTCACGCGCGGCGCGGCGGATTTCCGGCACGCCGTCGCAGAGCCGGCCAAGCGCGCCGAGCCGGAAGCGATCGGTGGGGAAGGGCCGGTCATCGAAGCGGCCGCGAAAATCGCAGTGGCCGCCGGTCTGGCTCAGCGCCTTGCCGGAAATGACCAGCCG
>CALCZO010000313.1 GCA_937903315.1 uncultured Alphaproteobacteria bacterium | reverse complement strand
GTTGCGCTTGAACAGGATGAAGCCCCACGGGTTCACCCTGCGGAAAAGATCGATCTCGCCAGCCGTCAGGGTCAGGCCCTGACAGCCGTAGATGATCGCGGCGGGAGCAGCCATCATTCAGTTCCCGGCGACGAAGCAGGACCCGCCGTCGGCCTTCAGCCGGGTGCACAGGGTGTTGGCGCTCTCACGGCTCAGTCCGGCGACGCGGACGCGGTAGACCGTACGGCCATTGACTGTCGCCTCACGCACCGAGGGCGAATAGCTGCCGAGCGCGCCGGCATGGCGCTGCCTGATCTGCTGGATGCGCGAGCGCGCTTCCGCATCGCTGCCGGCAGCGACCAGTTGCACCGCAAAGCCGCCGCTGCCGCCGGTGGCCGGGCTGGCCGAGGCGGTACGCGGAGCGCTTGCTGTCGTGCCGCCAGACGGCGGGCGAAGCGACAGCGGCGCATTGCCATCGGCCGGCTCGGCAGCCGCCGGCGCGGGCCGTGCCGGCGTTGCAGGACGCTGCGGCGTCGTGGTCTGCGGCGGGCGGGCAGCCGTCGTGGGGCGTGCGTCGCTCTTGGCCGCCGGCGGCGCGGACGGGGGAGCAGCCGGAGCGCTCGTCGGCAGCGGCGGCGCACCGGCGCTGGCCAGCGACGGCGTTGCGGGGCGCGAGGGCGGCGAGGGCGCGGTCGATGGTACAATCTCGCCGTCGCCGGTCACCTTGACCGAGCGGACACGCTTGGCCTCGAAGCCGCCGGCGGTCGGCTGGGATGCCGCCTCCTGCCCCGGCTGGGCAGCGCCGGGCGGCATCAGGATCGCGGACGGCGGATTGGCGGCACCGCCCTGCGTCGGCGCGGCGAGGATCACCCGCGACACTTCGCGCTTGGGCGTCTGGTTGAGATCGACCGGCTGCTCTTCCTTGCTGACGACGGTCGCAGGCCCCTTGGGCTCGTCGGTCTTGCGCGCGAGCACCTGCCGGTCCTGCCCGCTGATCTCGACGCCGCCGGGATCGGCCGGGCGCTCCTTGACCGGGCTCGTCTTGGCGGCAATCACCGGCGCATTGCCCGAAGTCGGCGTCGGCGACCGGAAGCCGACCGCGCCGACAACGCCGATCACCGCCAGCGCAGCGGCACCACCGAGCAGCATCATCACTTTCTTGTTGCGCGGGCGGCTCGTCTCCTCGGCGGCGACAGGCGCACCATAGGCCTCGTCCTCGGCAGGATAGGCCCCGTCCGTCCGCATGGCGTGCGGATAGCCGGCGGGATAGGCGGCATCGTCCTGCTGCTGGCCATAGACCTGCGGCTGGGCATAGCCCTGCTGATCGTACATCGGCGGTTCGACCGGCCCGGCAGGAAACGCCGTTGCCGGCTCGTCGCCATCGCGGCGCGCCGTAAAATCTTCATAGCCGCGCACAGGACTCGGCGGCGGGGCTGGCTCCGGCACAGGTTCGACTGGCTGGGCGCTGACGCGGGTCTGCGCATCGAACCGGCGCAATTCCTCTTCGAACGCCAGAAGCGGATCGACCTCGGCCTCCTGCGCCTTCGCCGCCGGTGATGCGGTGAACGGATCGCCGGCAGCCGGCATCGCCGGACGGGCGGCAACGGGAGCGGGCGCGGCAGCCGCACCCTGCTGGCCAACGATCCGCGCCAGTTCCGCCATCAGCGGATCGGAGAATGCCGGCGCGCCGTCCTTGCCCTGGAATTCCTTGCGCAGGAAGGATTCGATATCGTCGAAATCAGCCTCGCTGCCCGGCGCGGCAGTGCGCTCCTTGACGGCGGTGGACCCCTCGGGGCGCGGCATACGGCTGTTCTCGGTGCTCATCGGCTCTCTTCCCGGTTCGCCGTCCTGCCCGCCGCGCCGAAGATGCGTCACCGCATTTCTTCAGGCGCTCCCACGCCCAACAGCGCGAGCCCATCGGCCAGAACGTTCATGACACCCCTCACAAGTGCGAGACGCGCCGTGGTGGATAATGAATCGTTAGCGTTAACAAACCTCAAATCGGTCCGGTCTTTGCCCCTGTTCCACAAGGAGTGGAACAATTGTGCCAGTTCTTCCAGAAAAAAGGCAATTCGATGAGGCTCGCGCGTCAATGCTGCGGCTTCGATCATCCGCGGCCAGGCCGCAAGATGGCGCAGGATGCTGCGCTCGGCGGAATCATCGAGCAGGGCAAGATCGGCCCCCGCCAGCGCCATCGGCGACATGTCCATGCCGGCAAACGCCTTCTCCGCCTGCTTGAACACCGAGGCCCCGCGCGCATGGGCGTACTGCACATAGAACACCGCATTGTCCTTGGATTGCTCGATCACCTTGGCCAGATCGAACTCCAGTTCGGCGTCGTTCTTGCGGTTGAGCATCATGAACCGCACCGCATCGCGGCCAACCTCGTCCACCACCTCGCGCAGGGTGACGAAATCCCCTGCCCGCTTGGACATCTTGACCGGCTCGCCGCCCCGCATCAGCTTGACCATCTGGCACAGCCGGACTTCGAGCGTCGCCTCGCCGGCCGAAACCGCCTTGACCGCCGCCGCCATGCGCTTGATGTAGCCGCCATGGTCAGCGCCCCAGACGTCGATCTGACTGGTGTACCCGCGCTCGTACTTCGATTTGTGATAGGCGATGTCGGAGGCAAAATAGGTGTAGCTGCCGTCCGATTTGACCAGCGGACGGTCCACATCGTCGCCGAACTGGCTGGAGCGGAACAGCGTCTGTTCACGGTCCTCCCAGTCATCCGGCAACTGGCCTTTCGGCGGCGGCAGGCGGCCGTCATAGACCAGATCGCGCGCGCGGAGATCGGCAATCGCCGCCACGACAGCGCCGCCCTCGGTCAGCGACCGTTCTGAAAAGAACACATCGTGCCGGATATTGAGCGCGGCCAGATCCTCGCGGATCATCGCCATCATCGCCTCGATCGCCGCCTGACGGACCAGCGGCAGCCACGCCGCCTCCGGCATCGCCTTCAGCGCCGCGCCATGCCGCGCGGCGAGCGCCACACCGACCGGAACCAGATAGTCGCCCGGATACAGCCCCTCGGGCACAGGCCCCACATCCTCGCCCAGCGCTTCCCGATAGCGGTGGAACGCCGAGCGGGCGAGCACATCGACCTGCGCCCCGGCGTCGTTGATGTAGTACTCGCGCGTCACCTCATGGCCGGTCGCCGCCAGCACATTGGCCAGCGCGTCGCCATAGACCGCGCCACGGCAATGGCCGACATGCATCGGCCCGGTCGGGTTGGCCGAGACGTATTCGACATTGACCTTCGCGCCGCCGCCCATCGTCGTGCGGCTGTAGGCGCTGCCCTGCCGCAGCACCGCGCGCAGCACCTCGTTGTAGAGCGCCGGATCAAGCCGGATGTTGATGAAGCCCGGCCCCGCCACCTCGACCCCGGCGACGCCCGGTTCGGCCTTCAGCGCTGCCGCGATCACCTCGGCGAGATCGCGCGGCTTCATCCCGGCCTCTTTCGATGTCACCATCGCCGCGTTGGTCGACAGGTCGCCGTGCGAGGGATCACGTGGCGGCTCGACCACGAACCGGGCGCGCGCGGCCTCGGCCAGCGCGGCGTTCTCGGGCAGGCGCGCCAGCACGGCGGCGACGCGGTCGTGGAAATCGGCAAAGATGTTCATGGCAGGTCCGTAACAATGCGTGCGCCGGGTTAGCGCAATGTCGGCGTCGCGTCAAAAAGCCGGCGGTGGCAGTCATAGGCATAGCGGTCGGTCATGCCGGCAAGATAATCGGCCACGCGGCGCGCAAGGCGTGCCTCGCCGCCCGGTGACAGCCCCTCGTGCCACTCCCCCGGCATCAGTGACGGCTCGGCGACAAAGCGGCGGAACAGATCCTCGACCACCCGCGCCGCGTGCTCGCGCTCGGCCATCACATGCGGGTGGCGGTACATGCGCGGATAGAGGAACGCCTTGATCGCCGCCTCGTGCCCCGCCATCGCGGCGGAGAAGGCCACGACCGGGCTGTCGGCCCGCCGCACCGCGTCGGAGGAGGCCGGTGCCAGTGCCACCAGCCGCCGCTCGCTCTCGCCGATGACATCCTCGACAAACCGCGTGATCACCCGCCGGACAAGCTCATGCCCGCAGCGCACATCATCGAGCTGAGGCCAGAGGCCGGCGATATCGTCGATCAGCCCGGCCAGGAACGGCACGGCGGCGAGATCATCGAGCGTGAACAGCCCGGCCCGCAATCCGTCGTCGATGTCATGGGCGTTGTAGGCGATATCGTCGGAGATCGCGGCGCATTGCGCCTCCGCGCTGGCGAAGGTCGCAAGGTCGAGCGCAAACCGCGCGTCAAATTCGATGATTGCCCCCGGAACACCCTGCTTGCGGTATTTCTCCGTTGGCGATCCATCCGGATTCAGCAACGGCCCGTTGTGCTTGACCAGCCCTTCCAGCGTCTCCCACGTCAGGTTCAGCCCGTCGAAGGCGGCGTAGCGTCGCTCCAGCCGCGTGACGATTCGCAGTGCCTGCGCATTGTGGTCAAACCCGCCATAGCCGGCCATCAGCGCGTTGAGCACATCCTCCCCGGCATGGCCGAACGGGGTGTGGCCAAGATCATGGGCAAGCGCCAGCGCCTCGCTGAGATCCTCGTCAAGCCCCAGCGCGCGGGCAATCGCGCGGGCAATCTGCGCCACCTCGATCGTGTGGGTCAGCCGGGTGCGGAAATGGTCGCCCTCATGCTCGACGAACACCTGCGTCTTGTGCTTCAGCCGCCGGAACGCCGTCGAATGGATGATGCGGTCGCGATCGCGCTGGTATTCGGTGCGCGTCGGCGATCCGGCTTCGGCGACCATCCTCCCGCGCGAACGGCGCTCGTCGACGGCAAACGCGGACAGGACGCGGGGACGATGGAAACGCAAACGGCTACTCCGGCAGCGCGGGAATGGTGTCTTGAACCAGCCGCCTTTTCTTCCTACCTTCTGATGACCGAGTTTGGAAGGCGTCACCGACGCCGGAAAAGGGACTGACCGATGCCCACGCCCACGACCGATGTCGCCCTGACCGAACGCGCCGCCCGCCGGATCGCCACGATCCTGACCGGCGAACCGTCCGGCAGCCTGCTGCGCGTCAGCGTCAAGGGCGGCGGCTGTTCCGGGTTTCAATACACCTTCGATATCGAACCCGGCGCGGCTGACGATGATCTGACCGTCTCGCGCGATGGGGTCACCGTTCTGATCGACAGCATATCCCTGCCCTATCTCAAGGGCGCTTCGATTGATTTTGTTGATGATCTGATGGGGCAGGCGTTCCGGATCGAGAACCCGAACGCCTCGTCCTCCTGCGGCTGCGGCACATCTTTTGCCGTTTAACCCGGTCTTTGCCTTGGTTTTGCCTTTCCGCTGCGGTCCCTTCAAACGCATGGCGTCAGCAAGGCCGATGTGCTGATGTATACGGCACGCAGGGAGAATCTGCCGCCCCTGACCTGAGCGACACGCGGGACGCCTGAGGAGAGAGCCATGACACGG
>CALCZO010000312.1 GCA_937903315.1 uncultured Alphaproteobacteria bacterium | reverse complement strand
AATCCATCACGCTCGACCGCGACGCGGCGCATCTGAAGGATTCGCTGATGCCGAAGTATGCCGAACTGATCTACTACGGCTTCTGGTTCGCGCCCGAACGCGAGATGCTGCAGGCGCTGATCGACAGGAGCCAGGAATTCGTCACCGGCCGGGTGCGGCTGAAGCTCTACAAGGGCAATGCGACGGTTGTCGGCCGCGAAAGCCCCTACAGCCTCTATGATCAGGAACTGGTCACCTTCGAGGAAGGGGCCGTCGCCTATGATCATCGCGATGCGGCGGGCTTCATCAAGCTGAACGCGCTGCGGCTGCGCACGCTGGGCATGCGCAAGGCCCGCATGGCGAAAAAGGGTTGATGAACCTTGTGACGGCAGCCGGATCGTCCCGGTCCGGTTTCTGCTGACAATTTCGTCAGGACTGCCTATATTGTCCTCTGCGGCCGATTGTCGCCGCCAGGAGGATGAGATGGGTTTTCGTAAAGGCTCACAGGTTCGCCGCGCGGGTTTGGCGCTGGCGATGGCGGCTGCCTTTTCTTTTGTCGCGCTGGAGGCTTATGCCGCCCGCGCCGGCCGTGGCGGCAGCTTCGGCAGCCGTGGCTCGATGTCCCAGTCGGCGCCGCCGGTCACCAATACCGCGCCGCGTCAGGCCCAGCCCTTGCCGGGGGCTGTCACCCCGTCGCAGCGTCAGCCCGGCGCCGCCGGTACAGCGGCCGCTGCTCCGGGCCGCTCGGGCATGATGGGCGGGATGTTTGGCGGATTTGCTGCCGGCCTGCTTGGCGCGGGTCTGATCGGCATGCTGTTCGGCAACGGCTTCATGAGCGGCCTTGGCTCGTTCATGGGCTTCCTCGGTTTGCTGCTTCAGGTTGCTCTGGTGTTTTTCGCTGTGCGTTGGGTGATCGGATATTTCCGCAGGCGCAACCAGCCCGCCACCGAGGCGGCCGGGTCCGGCTATGCCCGGCAGGCATCCGGCCCGCAGCCGGAGTGGACGCCCGGCGCTGGCGCCATGGCCGCCGCGTCTCAGGCCGGTCCTGCGTCACCGCAGCCGCTGAACCTGATCGAGGCGGATTTCAACGCGTTCGAGCGGTTGCTCGGCGAAATCCAGACCGCCTACAGCAACGGCGACCGCACGGCGCTTGGCTATCGCTCGACGCCCGAAGTGCAGGCGACGTTCCTGCGCGATCTCGACGAGGCGGACCGTGCCGGTGTCACCAACCGGATCAGCAACGTCAAGCTGCTGCAGGGCGATCTGGCGGAAGCCTGGCGCGAGGGGTCGAGCGAGTATGCCACGGTCGCCTTGCGCTTCCAGTTCACGGACGTGACGCTCAACAAGGCCACCGGAGCGGTTGTCGAAGGTGATGCCAACCGGCTGGATGAAGCAACCGAGATCTGGACCATCGTCCGGCAGGCTGAAGCGTCTCCGGAGGCGTGGCGCCTGTCGGCCATCCAGCAGGCCTGAACGGTTCCGCACACGACGTCATGACGTTGCGAGCCCGCCGTGATCCGGCGGGCTCTGCCCGTCAAAGGGCGGAACGTTTCCCGGCAGCGGGCGGGCGTCAAACGGTAGCAGCCGCCTGCGGTTGCCAAGGGTCCGGCTCGCAGGCAGGATCGGAGCCGTGGCGTGCGACAGACACCGCCGGTCAGGCCTGCCGGTCTTCCAATTCAGTGACGAGGCAATGCGGTGAAACGTTCACTTCTCATGCTGGCGATTGCGTTCGTGCTGGGGCTGACCGCCCTTGGCGCGGCAATCGTCTATTTTGCCTCGGCACCGACGGTGCTGCGCATTGCCGTCGGTCCCGTCGGCAGCGAGGACACGCGGATCGTCGTCACCATCCTGCAGACCTTTGCCAGAGAAAAGCACCCTGTCCGCCTGCGTCTGGTGCCCTCGGACAGCCCGTTGGCGAGCGCGGATCTGTTGCGGACCGGAAAGGCCGACCTGGCCATCGTCCGCAGTGACGGCAATGTGCCTCCCAATGCCGCGACGGTGGCGATCCTGCACCGCGACGCCCTGCTGATCATGGCGCCCGCCGACAAGACCATCCGGACGGTCGCCGATCTGGCCGGCCGCCGCATCGGCCTGCTGCGCAGCGGCGTCCTCGACCAGAAGCTGCTTGATCTGGTGCTGATGCGCAATGGCATCGATCCGGCCCGGACAGAGCGGGTCATGCTGCGACCCAATGATATCCGCACCGCCGTCCAGTCAGGGCAGGTGGATGCCGTGCTGTTCGTCGGCCCGCCGGCCGGGACCAATGCCGCACGCATCTTTGCCGATCTGTTTCTGGACGATGGCCGCGCGCCGGCCATCATCCGGCTCGCTGACTCCGAGGCGATTGCCCAGTCCAGTCCGGTTGTGGAGGCAACCACCGTCCTGCGCGGCACCTTTGGCGGCTCGCCACCGCGCCCGGCCGAGAACATCGAGACGATTGCTGTCACCCATCGGCTGGTCGCCGATCGCGCGCTCAAGGATCAGGTCGTTGCCGATCTGGCCAAGAGCCTGTTCGAAATTCGGCAGAGCGTGGCCGCTGAAATCCCCAATTTCGCCCGGATCGAGGCACCCGATACAGAGACGCTGGGTCCGATGCTCGTGCATCCCGGTGCGGCGACCTATTTCGAGGGCGAGCAGAAGAGCTTCATCGAACAATACGGCGAGTGGATCTACATCGCGATCATGGGCGTCAGCCTGCTCGGATCGGTGATCGCCGCGCTGCTCAGCCGCCAGCTGTCCGGCCGGCCGCCCGCAGGCACGGGCGACATCGATCGGCTGCTGATGCTGCTGCGCCGGGCCCGTCTTGCCGAGAGCGAGGATGATCTCGATGAAATTCAGGAAGAGGCCGATGAGGTCTTCGGCCGGACTCTGGAACGCGCGGCAGCGGCGCGGATCGACGAGACGGTGATGTCCGCGTTCACCATCGCCCTGTCCGAGGTCCGTGCCGCGGTGGACGAGCGACGCGGCCAGCTGCGGCAGGAAGATGAGGACGACGAGGACGTGGTGACAGCCACAAAGACCTGATCGGACGAAGTCGCCGGTTGCCCTTTGGCTTTCAAACGGTTATTGCGCTGCAACCAGATTGTCGTGCCGGTTCCGGCGCGTTTGTCCTGTTGCGATGAGGCGGCGGGGTGGCGTGTCAGGGCCGGCGCCTGTTTTTTGAGAGCGCCATGTCCTCGCTTCGCAATATCGCCATCATCGCCCACGTCGACCACGGCAAGACCACGCTCGTCGACAAGCTGCTCGCCCAGGCCGGCTCGTTCCGTGACAACCAGCGCGTCGCCGAACGCGTGATGGATTCCAACGACCTCGAAAAGGAGCGTGGCATCACCATTCTGGCCAAGTGCACCTCGCTGGTCTGGAAGGATACGCGCATCAACATCGTCGATACCCCCGGCCACGCCGATTTCGGCGGCGAGGTCGAGCGTATCCTCAACATGGTTGACGGCGTCGTCGTGCTGGTCGATGCGGCCGAAGGGCCGATGCCGCAGACCAAGTTCGTGGTCGGCAAGGCGCTCAAGCTCGGCCTTCGCCCGATCGTTGCCATCAACAAGGTCGACCGCTCGGACGCCCGCCCCGTCGAGGTGATCAACGAGGTGTTCGACCTGTTCGCCGCGCTCGACGCCACCGACGACCAGCTCGATTTCCCGATCCTGTACGGTTCGGGTCGCGGCGGCTGGATGGCGGAAAAGCCCGAAGGTCCGCAGGATCAGGGCCTCGCCCCGCTGTATGATCTGATCCTCAGGCATGTGCCGGAGCCGAAGGTGGACGACGGTCCGTTCCGCATGATCGGCACGCTGCTGGAGGCCAACCCCTTCCTCGGCCGCATGCTGACCGGCAAGGTCATGTCCGGCTCGATCAAGCCGAACCAGCCGATCAAGGCGCTGGCCGCCGACGGGACGGTGATCGAGGTGGGGCGCGTGTCGAAGATTCTCGCCTTCCGCGGCATCGAGCGCACGGCGATCGATGAAGCCATCACCGGCGACATCGTGGC
>CALCZO010000311.1 GCA_937903315.1 uncultured Alphaproteobacteria bacterium | reverse complement strand
GGCGTATAGGCGATGCCGACGATCTTCTTCGACAGCATCTCCTGCGAATAGCCCATCGACGCGGCGAACGACTTGCGCAGGTAGAGAGAGAAATCGCGATCGCCGTAGTTGGTCAGGCCGCGCGCAAAGCCGGTGTCCTTGGGGGTGGTCATGATCGGGTCCTGACGCGTCAGAGTTTCATCTTGATGTATTTGGCTTCGAGATAGTCACGGATGCCGAGCGAGCCGCCTTCACGGCCCATTCCGCTTTCCTTGACGCCGCCGAACGGCGCTTCGGCCGTGGCCAACAGCATCTCGTTGACGCCGACCATGCCGACCTCGAGGTCTTCGGAGGCGCGGGTGGCGTTGGCAAGGCTTTTCGTGAACACATAGCCGGCGAGCCCGAACGGCAGCGCATTGGCGCGGGCGATGACCTCGTCATAATCGCGGAACGGCGTGATCGGCGCAACCGGCCCGAACGGTTCCTCGCTCATCACCGCGGCGCTGTCAGGCACCTTGCCGAGCACGGTCGGCTCGAAGAAGAAGCCACGATTGAACCCGGACGGCTGCTTGCCGCCGGCCAGCACATCAGCCCCCTTGCCAACGGCATCGGCCACCATCGACCGGATCGTCTCAAGGCCACGCGCATTGGCCATCGGTCCCATCTGGACGCCGTCGTCAAGCCCGCGCCCGATTTTCAGCCCGCGCGCCACCTCGGCAAACCGGCGCGAAAAGACGTCATAGACCGCCTCGTGGACATAGAACCGCGTCGGCGAGATGCAGACCTGACCGCAGTTGCGGAACTTGGTGGCGGCACAGACCTCGGCCGCCTTTTCCGCATCCGCGTCGTCGAAAACGATGACCGGTCCATGGCCGCCCAGTTCCATCGACACCTTCTTCACGCCGTCGGCGGCGAGATGGAGGATCTGCTTGCCGACCGGCACCGAACCGGTCACCGACACCTTGCGCACGATCGGCGAGGCAATCAGGTGGCGGGCGATGAGGCCGGAATTGCCGGTCACATAGTTGACCACACCGGGCGGAATGCCGGCATCATGGCAGGCGCGGACCAGTTCGGCGGCCGAGCCCGGCGCCTCGCCTGCCGGCTTGATGATGACCGAGCACCCGGCGGCGAGGGCGGCCGCCATCTTGCGGGCCGGCAGCAGGGCGGGGAAGTTCCAGGCCGAAAAGGCGGCGACGACGCCGACCGGCTGGTAGATCACGGACAGGCGCGAGTCGGGCGTACGCGAGCCGATGATCTGGCCATAGATGCGTTTTGCCTCCTCGGCATACCACTCGAACTGGTCGGCGGCGGCACCGGTCTCGCCGCGCGCCTCGGCCAGCGGCTTGCCGGTCTCGATCGACATGATGCGGGCGATCGTCTCGGTGCGCTCGCGGATCAGATCGGCGACCTTGCGGATCTTCGCCGCCCGCTCCCAGGTGCCGGTCCGGCGCCAGAAGGCAAAGCCCCTTTCAGCCGCAGCCAGCGCCCGATCGAGATCAGCAGGAGTCGCATCGGCAATCGTGCCAATGGCGTCCTCGGTTGCCGGATCGTGGATGGCGCGCGTGCCGCTGCCGGTGGCCGGGCCCCAGGCTCCGTCGATATAGAGTTGGCAATCCTTGTACATGGCGCGCCTTCCTGAAATCAGATGTTCTGCTTGAGATAGCGGGACTGGACGTCGGCGACCCAGTTGCCGACGTTCCACGATCCGTAAGCGCCCATGCCGCCCAGCGGATCGTCCCCGGCATAGACCGGAACGTGGACCAGCGACAGCCCGTCATGACGGCCCGCCTCGTCCAGTGCCGCGATCAGGCTTGCCGCATCGTGGCCGCCGAACACGGCCTTGACGCCACTGACCGCGCTAGCCATCCGGACATAATCGACCGCAACACCGTCATTGGTGCGGAATTCCTCGCCGTATTGCGCCTTCTGCAATCCGGTGATCGCCGCCATCCGGCGGTTGTCGAACAGCACGATCATGCCGCGCACGCCGTGCTCCACGCCGTCGATGAGGATCTGCGGATTCATCATGAACGAGCCGTCGCCGGTAAAGGCAATGGCGTAGCGCGGCGCATCGGCCGCGGCCGAGGCCAGCAGGGCCGAGACGGCAAAGCCCATGTAGGATGCGCCGCTTTCGGTGAAGGTGTCGCCGGTGCGGTCATCCTCGACAATCTGGAAGCCGTTGGCCTGCACGTCGCCGGCATCGAAGAACTTCGCCGCATCGCGGGTTCTGGCATAATCGGCAGCCAGCTTGATCGCCGCAGGCTGGACAAGAGCGGGGCGGCGCCAGACGGGGTCAGCCAGCGGGGCGGCGGCAAAGCGCTCGGCCTTGAAGGCTGACCAGACCGCCTTGCGCGCCGCCGTCTCGGCCAGCCAGCCGGCCTTTGCCGCCGGGTCAACGGCGTTCGAGGCGGCGATCTCATCGAGCAGACGCCCGATGACCGTCGAGATGTTCCCGGCCAGCCCGATCGTGTTGGCGTAGTGCATCAGGTCGTTCAGATCACCGTTGATGTTGATGACAGCCTTTGCGTTCGGATAGCCGACGCCCGAACAATCGGCCTGACAGACGCCGCGCGTACCGATCGCGATCAAAAGATCGGCGTTTTCCATAGCGAAATTGCCGCTGATCGAGCCTTTTGAGCCGCCGACATGCATGTTCTGGGGATGCGAATCGGGCAGAACACCAGTTGAGCCGGGCGACAGGACAACGGCCGCTCCGATCCGCTCGGCCAGCGCGCGCACCGCAGCATCCGCGCCGCGCGTGCCACCGCCGGCCTTGATCACCGGGCGGGCGCTGGCGGCGATCGCGGCAATCGCCGCCCGATAGGGTTCGGGGCCGGCGGGCGCGACATCGGCATGAGCCGGGCGGCCGGCAAGGGTCGACAGGTTGACTTCGGTGATCTCCGGCTGGGTGTTGAGCGGCAGCAGCAGGTAGAACGGGCCGGCCTTGTAGGGATGTCCGACGCAGGCCGCACCGCGACGCAGACAGTCGCGCAGCGCGCCGGGCGTATGCAGGACATAGGACTGGCCCATCAGCGCGGTGATCTGCCCGAACAGCCCCTGCTGCTCCTTGGGGATCTGCTGCATGTTGTAGCCTTCGCCGCGCGTCGTCTCGTCGCCATAGATGTGATAGACGCCGATGCCGTTGGACGACGCGGCAAGCGAGGCAGCCATGGCCTGAAGTGCGCCCGGGCCGATCGAGGTGACCGCCGCGCACATCTCGCCATACTGCCACGACAGGGCGGTGGCGGCATGGGCCATCTCGACCTCGTTGCGGCAGTTGATCGTCCGGGTGACGCCTTCGGCTTCATACAGGCGAAGAACCTCGCCAAGATCGGTCGATCCATGGCCAAAGATCGCGAAATACTTGCGCACGCCCTGTTTCAGCAGCCCAAGCACCAGCCCTTCGGACAGGCTGACGCTGACGGTTGTCGGCAGCGCGCCGGAGGCAAGCGCGGCCTCGAGCGAGCCGGCCTGGGCAATGATACGGGCGCGGGCGCGAACAGGACAGGCAGCGGCAGGGCGCGGGGTTTCAAGCATGGGTCTGACTTTCTCCGGCCGCAGGCTTCTTGCGTCCGCGCAGCGCGCGGATCAGCGGCATGATGAAGACGAAGGCGCTGAGCGCCAGGAACAGCGCCGCCGGGAACGAACTGACGAAAATGGCAAAGCTGCCTTCCGAAAGCACCAGAGCGGTGCGGAACTCGCGCTCCAGCGTCGGGCCGAGAACAAGGCCGAGGATGATCGGCGTCAGCGGGATATTGGCCCGCATCAATCCCCAGGAGGCGACGCCGAGGACGGCCAGCGTATAGACATCGAACACCGAATTGCGCACCGAATAGGCGCCGAAGCCGCACATGACAATGATGCCGACCGCCAGCATATGGGCCGGAATGCGCAGCAACTGGACGAAATAGCGGATGCCGAGCAATTGGATGAACAGGATCGCGATGTAGGAAATGATCACCGCGACATAGATCATGTAAACCTTGTCGATATGCTCGATGAACAGCATCGGTCCCGGCGCAAGGCCGTGGATCAGCAGCCCCGACAGGATGATCGCGGTTGCCGGATCGCCCGGAATGCCAAGCGACAGCATCGGGATCATTGCGCCGCCGGTCACCGCGTTGTTGGCAGCCTCGGGCGCGACGATGCCGCCGAGCGCGCCCTTGCCGTAGGGCACCGTCTCATTCGAATATTTCTGGGCATGCGAATAGGCCAGGAACGCGGCAATCGGGCCACCGGTGCCGGGGATGGCGCCGATGCCGGTGCCGAGAATCGAGCAGCGGACCATCAGCCAGAAATGCTTGCCGAGATCGGCAAGGCGCGGCAGCTCCATCCGGACGTCGGCGGAGCGCATCCGCTGTTCCTGACCGCGATAATAGTCGACGAAAGCTTCGACGACATGCGGAACAGCGAACATCGCGATCATCGCCACGAGCAGGCTGATGCCCTGCTGCAGCGTCACCGTGCCGAAAGTCAGCCGCTGGACGCCGTCGATGTCGTCAAGACCGATGGTCATGACCAGCAGGCCGAGAATCCCGGCGATCATGCCCTTCAGCAACGACTTCTCAGACAGGCCGCAGATGGTCGACAATCCGAACAGCACCAGAGCGAAAATCTCCGCCGGGCCGAACTTGAGCGCCAGCTTGGCGACAGCATCGACCGACACCATCATGATCACCAGGCTGAACAGCCCACCGAAGGTCGAGACGATGACGGCCGTGCCCATGGCCAGCGAGGCCTTGCCCTGACGGGCCATCGGGTAGCCGTCGAGCACGGTGGCTGCCGCGCTTGGTGTACCGGGGATGCCGACAAGGATCGAGGACACCGAGCCGCCGGTCATGCCGCCGATGTAGGTGCCGAGCAGCATGCCGACCGCCGGCGCCACCGACAGCGAGAAGGTGAGCGGCAACACCAGCGCCAGCGCGACGGTGAAGGTCAGCCCCGGAACCGCGCCGAAGACGAGACCGAGCAGGGTGCCGACCGTGGTCGCCAGCAGGGCCGCGGGCGTCAAGGCAAGAGCAAAGGCGTTGAGAACCGCATCCATGGCCAAACCTCGTCAGAACAGGGAAAACCACGGGCTGCGCGGCAGATGGGAGCCGAGCAGCTTGCCGAAGACCAGCCAGCAGCCGATGGGGATGCCAATGGTCATGCCGACAAGCTTGCGCGTGTCGCGGATGCCAAGCGCCAGCCACAGCAGGGCCAGAACGACCGCTGCCGTGGCAAAGACAAAGCCGATGCGCTCCATCAGGACACCGTAGACCGCGATCGACAGGAAGGTGGCCAGGACCATGCGCAGCGTCACCCAGTCACCTGCGGCAGGCGCCGGATCGGGTGCGGGCTCTTCGGCCTCGCCGGTGCCAAACCACATCAGCCAGGCGGACAGCACGGCCAGCGCCACGCCCAGCCCAAGCGGGAGGGTGCGCGGCCCCACCGGCCCGGCGCCCGGCGGAATGGTCCGCCAGACGAGGATGACCCAAACCGTGGCCAGCACGAGCAGGACAAGGCCGGTGATCCGGTCGATGGATGGCGCGCGCATGGCGATTCCCTGTCCCGATGCTACTGCTTGAGACCGAGCTTCTTCATCAGATCGGCGATCTGCTTGTCATCGGCGGCGATCTCGTTGCCAAACTCCTTGCGGTCGGCATAGGCCGGTTCAAAACCGACCGTCTTGGACGCCTTGACGAAGGCCTCGCTCGCAACAGCCTTTTTCGCAGCGGCCTCAAGCTTTGCGATCACATCGTCCGGCGTATTGGCCGGGGCGGCAAGCCCGCGCCACATGGTGATGTTGAGGCCCTTGGCACCGGCTTCATCGCAGGTCGGCACATCCGGGGCTTCAGAAACCCGCTTGTTGCTGGTCACGCACAGGATGTTGATGGTCCCGGCCTTGGCATGGGAGAGGAACTGTCCCGGCCACTGCAAGGCCGCATCGATTCGGCCGGCCAGCAGTTCAACCGGCGCCTTGCCCTGATCGTAGGGGACGTGCAGCGTCTGCTCGGCAAGCCCGAGCGAATCAAGCAGGGCAACCGTGGTCAGATGGGTGAACGAGCCCTTGCCGGAGGCACCGATCTTGAGCTTCTTGCCAGAGGTCTTGATGTCCTTGACCATGTCCGCGACTGTTTTCCAGCCTGAACTGGCCGAGACGGCGAGTGCCGGCACCTCGATGGAGATCTTCGCGATCGGCTTGAATGCCTTGTAGTCGAAATTGATCTTGCCACCATGGTAGTTGGTGCTGATCGAGTTCGAGTTCCAGACGATCGAGTATCCGTCCGCCGATGCACTGTGGACATGCTGATAGCCGACCGAGCCGCCGCCCCCGGTGCGGGCGACCGGCACCAGTGGCTGGCCCAGTTCCTTGGACATCAGATCGGCCAGCAGCTGCCCGATCGTCTGGGCAGTCCCGCCAAACAGTACCGTCATCTCCACCGGCTTGGCGGGAAAGGTCTGCGCGACGACCGAGGTCATGCCGGCCCCGGCGGTGATCACGGTGGCGGCCAGAATGGATTTCAGAGACATTGCGGACATGGTTCACTCCCTATGAAATGCGCCTGCTTCGTGCGGCGCTTGGTGCGGTTGTGAGTCGGTCAACCGCTGAACCGCAGATTTCAGACGGTCTCAGGGCCGTTGCGACAAAGCCCAGGCGTCGCGCATCACGCGCTTGGCATTGGCCAGGATGACTTCGGAAATCTCGCCGGGCATGACGGGACGCACTTCGGCCGAGACGATCGGTCGCTCCGTCTTGTCGAAGAAGCCGTTTTTCGTCAGGGATTTGAAGAAGGCCGTCACCTCGGGCAGGTCGGTCTCGCCGCCGGGGATGCCGAAGCGGGGCTGGATGTCGCCGTAACAGGGATGGCTCTTGTCGCGGAAAACGCAGTTGCCGAGATGGACGGATTCGAGGAAGTCCTTCATCTGCGGCAGCGAAACGTCCGGGTCCTCGTTGAGGAGCGGGAAGTGGCTGAGGTCGGTCAGCAGGCCGAAATTCGGATATTCGGGGCGGATCGCCCTGGCGATATCGACCGCATCGCCGACATGGCCGATGAGGTTCTTCTTGTCGATGTCGCGGTCGAATATCTTGAGGGTGAAGTTCATCGGCCCGTCCTTGGCCGAATAGTCGAGAATCTGGTGCAGGCTGTCGACGAGCAGCTTCTTGGCTTCTTCGCGCTTTTCGTCGCCGGGGTCCTTGCCGGCGATCAGGCGCACGACTTCCGCGCCGAGCCAGCGGGCCTCGTCAACCGCGCTCTGGACCGCATCGATCGCAGCCGCGCGTTCCTTCTTGTCGAACGAGTTCAGGTTGAACTTGTTGGTCAGCATCTTCGGCTGTGTCGCGTAGGCCACCGACAGATGCGAGGTATCGAGCAACTGCCGGGCGGTGTTGCGCACCCGGTAATCCTTCATCCAGCCGATCTCGACCGCGGTCCAGAACTCGTCGGCGCAGATCTTTTCCAGCGTTTCGAGAATGGGACCGACACCGGTTTCAATGCCCGGAAAGGCTTTGAAATGGACGATGCCGACACGCATCTTGCTGTACATGCTGTATTCCATCGGGCGACTCCCGTCAGGTTCGGATGGAGCGACCAGCTCCGTTGGGCTCGGGCGGACTTATTCGGCAGCCTGCGCCCCCTCGCGCACCGACTGTTGTGCGGCGGCTCTGGCAGCCAGTGCCGCCAGCACCTTTTCCGGCGTTGCAGGCAGAGACGTGATGCGGACGCCGACCGCATCGTAGATCGCATTCATGATGGCAGGGGCCGTCGGCACCAGTGCCGGCTCGCCGATTCCCTTGGCCCCGAGCGGGCTTTTCGGATCGGGATCCTCGACGATCACGGTGTTGATCTGCGGCATGTCGAGCGCGGTCGGCAGGATGTACTTCGCAAAGCCGTGCGTCGTGGTGTGGCCGTTCTCGAGCCGGTAATCCTCCATCAGCGCCTGACCGAGCCCCTGGACGACGCCGCCTTCAATCTGGCCCTCGACGCCGCGCGGATTGATCGCCCGCCCGACATCATGCACGGCCCAGATGCCGAGCACCTGCACCTCGCCGGTCACCGTATCGACCTCGACCTCGGCCACCTGACAGCCGAAGACATAGGCCTGCCACGGGCTGCCACTCCCGTCGACCGGATCGAGCCCGGTGCCATGCGCCGTGAAGGCGCCTGAACCGACCGGCACCACGCCGCGTTTCTTGGCCAGGTCGACTGCCTCTTCCATCGTCATGCGCAGATTGGTGCCTTCCGCCCAGATCTCGCCGTTGAAGGCCTCGATCTGTCCAGGCTCGACCCCCCAATGGGCGGCGATGACCGCATCGAGCTTGGCGCGCGCATCGCGGCAGGCCAGTGCGACCGAGTTGCCGATCATGTAGGTCTGGCGCGTTGCCCCGGCATGGGCCGCCTCGGGCGAGCGGGCGGTATCGTTGTCGCCGATGGTAACGTCCTCGGGGCGGATGCCGAGTTCCTCGGCCGCCACCTGAGCCAGAACCGTCAGGATCCCCTCACCGATTTCGGTGACGCCGGTAACGATCTTCGCCGTGCCGCCGTCGTCAAGCTCGGCCCAGGCGCCTGCCCGGTCGATGGTCGCAGTCCGGGCGATGCCGTACCAGCTTGCCGCAACGCCGCGGCCCCGCATCCTGCGTTCCATCACGCCACCTCCTGCCGGGTCTTGCCCACACCATCGCGGAACCGCGCACCGAGCGTGCAGGGCGCGCGGGTATCGTCGCCGCCGAGATCGGACCGCTGGGGACCGCGCATGCCGACCGGACCATGCTCCCAGCGCGAAGCCTGTTCGGCGACATCGAGCACACGGCCGATGGACACCGAGCCCAGCACCTGCTGCGTGTGGGTGCTCGCCCCGTCGCGCATCATGTTGATGCGGCGGATCTCGAAGGCATCGAGGCCAAGCCGTTCGGCTGCAATGTCGAGATGGCATTCGGTGGCAAACTGCGACTGCATCGCGCCGAAGGTGCGGAAGGCGCCGGACGGCGTGTTGTTGGTGTAGACGCCGACGGTGTCGATGGTCAGGTTCGGGATGTCATAGGGACCGAGCGACAGGATCGCCGACTTGCGCATCACGCCTTCGGTCGACAGGCCATAGGCACCGCCGTCCGACAGCAGCGAGAAGCTGATGGCGGTGATGCGGCCATCCTTCTTCAGCCCCATGCGGTAGGTGATATCGGCCGGATGACGCTTGGCGGTGACAATGATCGATTCCTCGCGCGTGAACACGAGGCGCACCGGCCGGCCGCTCTTCATCGCAGCCAGCGCCAGCATACCCTGATAGATCATGTCCTCCTTGCCGCCGAAACCGCCGCCGACCGGGCTCATGATGAACCGGACCTTGTTGATCGGCCGGTCAATGATCTTGGCCAGCATATGGCGATGGTGGGTGATGTTCTGGCTGGGCGAGATCACCGTCACGACATCGTCGTGATCGACATAGGCCAGCCCGGCCTCGGGCTCGAGATAGGCGTGCTCGACCTGCTGGGTCTGGTAGGTCTGCTCGATGATGATGTCGGCCTCGGCAAAGCCCCTGTCGACATCGCCCTTGCGGATCGGAATGTGCTTGACGACGTTGTCGGGCGCATAGTCATGCAGCACCGGTGCGCCGGGCTTGCGCGCCTCCCCGGCATCGAAAAGCGCCGGCAGCTCCTCGTAGACGACGCGGATCTGCGCCAGCGCGCGGCGGGCGGTGAGGACATCCTCGGCGGCGACGGCGGCGACCGCCTCGCCGACATAGCGCACCTTGCCGCGCGCCATCACCGGCTGGTCGTGGACGAACACGCCGAACCCGTCCTTGCCGGGCACATCCGCCGCGGTGATCACGCAGGCGACGCCCTCGAGCACCTCGGCAGCCGACGTATCGATCGACACGATCCGCGCATGGGCATGGGGGGAGCGCAACACCTGCATATGCAGCATGCCGGGCATGACCATGTCACCCGCATAGCGCAGGCGGCCGGCGACCTTGGATGGCGCATCGAGCCGGCGGACATTCGAGCCGATGAACGAGCCGACGGCCGCGTCCTCGGCAAAGGCATCGGCGCTGATACGGCCGGCGATGACATCGCGGGCCAGTTCCACTGCCTCGATGATCTTGGTGTAGCCGGTGCAGCGACAGATGTTGCCACCCATCCGTTCCTTGATTTCCTCAAGGTCGGCCTCGGGATTGGCGCGCAGGGCCGCAGTGGCCGCCATCACCATGCCGGGAATGCAATAGCCGCACTGGCTGGCTCCGGTCTTGTGGAACGCCTTCTGGACCGGTGTCAGATCGCCCGGCGCCGCCAGCCCCTCGATGGTCTCGATGCGCGCGCCGTTGGCCTTGGCGGCGGGCATCAGGCAGGACTTGACGAGCTTGCCATCGACAAACACCGAGCAGGTGCCGCATTCGCCCGCCCCGCACCCTTCCTTGGTGCCGGTCAGGTTGAGATCGTCGCGCAGCACATCGATCAGCCGCTGGTGCGGCGGGACGGTCCGCTTCACCCGGCGGCCGTTGACGGTCATTTCCAGAGCAAGATCAGACATCGGCGGTCTCCGTGTGGCGGGCGGCCGGCAGCGGGACGCCGCAATCGGCAAGGGCGTTTTCAAGCACGGCGGCAATGAACCCGCGCGTCACCGTGCGGCGATACTCGCGGCGGCTGCGCGAGGCGATGCGGTCGTCGGCAAACCTGCTGGCGCGGGCAATCAGCTCGGCACTGACCGGCTGGCCCCGGAGCATTGCCTCGGCCTCGGCAAGACGCAGCGGCACCGGGCCGATGCCGCCGATGGCCAGCCGCACATCCTCGAACCGGGTTCCCGTCCGATCGGTCCTGACCAATGCGGCGGCATTGACCACCGCGATGACGAGCGAGCGTCGCTGGCCGACCTTCTCGAACGCGCCGCCGTAGCCGGTCATGTCATCGCAGGTGATCGCGGTGACGATCTCGCCGTCGGCGAGCATCGTGCGGCCGGGCCCCAGCAGGAACTCGGCAATCGGCACCGCGCGGCGCACGATTGTACCTGTCGCATCGCGGCGGGCGCACTCGATCACCGCGTTCATCGCCACCAGCGGCGGGGTACCGTCGGCAGCTGGGGAGGCGTTGACGACATTGCCGGCCAGCGTCGCCTGCTCGCGGATCTGGTCATCGGCAAACCAGATGGCGCAATGGGGCATCACCGGCAGGGCGCGGGCAAGCGCCGGTTCGGTCATGAAGGCCTGATAGACCGTGTTGGCGCCAAACCGCACCCTGCCGTTCGCGATCGAAACGCCGGACATCTCATCGATCCGGGTCACGTCAATCAGCGCCGGCAGATGCACGTCGCCTGCCCGGCCCTCGCGCGCCCAGGGCAGCAGATCGGTCGCCCCGGCGACGAGGCGGCTGCCGGCCGGCGCGGTGGCCAGCAGCGTCAGCGCCTCGTCGAGCGTGGCAGGCATATGATAGGCGTCGGTCGTCAGCATGGCGCTGTCCTCGTTGATCGGGAGTGCGGCGGATTATTCCGCCGCCGCCTTCTGCCGCGCGGCGTGGTTGTTCCTGACCACCACCTTGATCGCATCCTCGACCCGGTCCTTGGCGTAGCGGATCGCCTCCAGCAGATCCTTCATGTCGAAGGTATGGGTGTGGATCAGCGTGGCATCGAACCGCTTCTGGCGCATGAAGGCCTCGGCGCGATGGGTCGCGCTCTTGCCCTCGCCGCGGATGCCGTAGATGTAGATGTTGTTGCGCACGAGATGGGCGACATCGACCGCCGGCGCCTCATGCGGGAAGGCGGCGAGGCAGATCTTGCCGCCGCGGTTGACCATCTGCGCCGCCTCGTTGATCGCGTTGGGCGCGGCCGAGCATTCGACAACGTAATCCGCACCGCCGCCGATCAGTTCGCGAACCTTCTTGACCGGATCTTCGTTGCGGATGTTGATGACATAGTCGGCGCCGAGCTTCCTGCCCATTTCAAGCCGGTTGTCGCGCGTGCCGGTCAGGATCACCGGCTGGGCGCCGAGCGCCTTGGCCACAGCCACGCCGAGCAGGCCGATCGGCCCGGGGCCGGTGACCACGACGCTCTCGCCGGCAACAAGGCCGCCGAGCTCGGTCAGGCCGTACATCGAGGTGCCGGCGGTCACGACCAGCGTCGCCTCCTCGTCCGACATCGAATCGTCGACATGGATGAGGGTGTTGATATTGTTGACCTGATATTCGCAGAAGCCGCCGTCGGTGGTGAAGCCGTTGGCGCGGTGGCCCTTGTCGACGTCGCCGTAGTTCTTGCCGTAGTTGTGGCACGAGGTGTACATGCCCTGCCGGCAGCGCTTGCACTGGCCGCAGCCTGCGTGAATCTCGACCGTGACGCGCTGGCCGATCCTGTACTCGTCGACACCGGGCCCGAGCGCGACCACCGTGCCCATGTATTCATGGCCGGGGGTAAAATTCTTGTTGTAGGGCGCGCCGCCCTCGATCATCGCCGGCGGGCCGTGATAGATAATCTCGAGGTCGGTGGCGCAGATCGCCACCGCATCGATGCGCACCAGCACCTCTGCCCGCTTGGGCACCGGAACCGGCTTGTCCTTGAAGGTCAGTTCGCCGGGGTTGCCCAGAACCCAAGCCTTCATCGTTTCCGGAATCGGGAATTCCGGGCTGGTCTTCACAGTGCTCGGCATCGCCATGGCGTCGTCCTCCTTGGGTGGCGGCGCCGTCGTTACGGTCGCGCGCCTCGTTTCCTCAACCTATGATTCTTGTTGGGCAGCAGCCTCTTTCGGACTGCCGTACCGTTCTGAAATGGCAGCAGCGGCGGCACGAACCGCCGCCTTGGCGCGGTCGATGTGGTCGCCCTCGGCGCGCATGCTGGGCATCGAACAACTGACCGAGCCGATGACGGCACCGGCATGATCGCGGATGGCCGCGCCGACACAGACAACGCCGAGCTGGAATTCCTCGTCGTCCATCGCATAGCCCTTGCGGCGGACGTGGCGCAGGTCCTCCATCAGCTCGGCAATGGTGGCGATGGTCTGGGGCGTGAAGCGGCGCAGCCCGGTATGGGCGATGACGCGCGCGATTTCCGCCTCGGGCAGCCAGGCCAGGATGGCCTTGCCGGTCGCCGTGGCGTGAGCAGCATCCGACTTGCGCGAATCGTCCGAGCCGACCCGGATCGGCAGCCGCGATTCCAGTTTGGCCAGCGTCGCCAGCGTATGCCCCTGAAGCACCGCAAGATGCACGCTCTCAAGCGTCACATCGCTGAGACGGTGCAACTCCGGCATCGCCAGATCGACCAGATTGAACTGCTTCAGCCGCCGTTCCGACAGCGCGGTGATCCGCGAGCCGAGATAGTAGCTGCGGGTCCGCCGGGTCTGGCCGGCATAGCCGCGCGCCACCAGAGTGGCGAGCAGATGATGGCAGGTCGAGACGTTCAGGCCCACGCGGCCGGCGAGTTCGTTGAGCGACATCTCGCCGCTCGCATCGGCCAGAGCCTCGAGGATATCGAGCGCACGGTCGACCGACTGGATCGTCCGAGCGCCCTTGCCGGCCTCGGCCACAACCGCTCCATGTTCTGGGAGGGCCGGGACTTGCAGATGATCCTGAGGCAGCGACAGAGGCATGGGCGTCATTCATCCTGTCGAAAAGGTATGAGGATGGAACCCCAACTCTGCGTTATCTGTCAATCAATTTCTTTATTGTGAAAGTGTATTTGATATTGTGAAATTTGTGGCCATTGACAGACTGGCAGGCGGAGACCATGTTTGGTGCCATGTCGTCTTGCGGCATGGCACAGTGACCAGCCTCCGGAGGGCCGATCGATGCACTATCTTGTCTATGTCAGCCAGGCAGCGCAGCCTTTTACCGAGGCGGCTCTGGCAGACCTGCTCGGCTACAGCCGGCGGCGCAACACCGCCGAGGGCATCACCGGCCTGCTGATCTACCGCCATGATGCCGGCGACGGGCGCGGCTGCTTCATCCAGATGGTGGAAGGCGAGCGCGACAGGATCGATGCCGTCTGGAAGCGGATCGCGGCCGACAAGCGGCATCATACCAAGATCGTTCTTGAGGAAGGCCAGAGCAGCACGCGGCTGTTTCCGGACTGGTCGATGGGGTTCCGCAACGTCGAGGCCGGCGAGATCGAGCGCTTTGAAGGCTATTCCGATATCGGATCGCCCGCGTTCTGGCAGCGGGCGGCAGCCGGCAAGCTTGCCGGCGCGCTGGACCTTCTGCGCGCCTTCCAGGACGAGGCCTGAGCAGCACCTGACCGACGGCCTTCGGGCCAACTGTCGCCCGTCCCATCGCTTGATCTGTCTCAAGCGGCGCTGCGCGCTGCCGTGATACAGGCTTGTCCCAATGGTCTGGCACAGAACGGTCCTGAGGGGGAAACATGTTCCAGGTGCGCATTCACGGGCGTGGTGGGCAGGGCGTCGTCACCGGGGCGGAACTGCTTTCGGTCGCGGCTTTCCTTGAAGGGCGGCACGCGCAGGCGTTTCCAAGTTTCGGATCGGAACGGACCGGCGCGCCGGTCGTCGCCTTCTGCCGCATCGCGGACAGGGAAATCCGTCTGCGCGAACCGGTGCTGGAACCTGACTGCCTGATCGTGCAGGACCCGACGCTGTTCAAGGTCGTCGACGTGTTCGCCGGTCTTAAGTCGGGCGGATTCCTGATCATCAATTCCAATCGCAGTCTTGCCGA